>NZ_JBHYKG010000075.1:0-30189 GCF_042741245.1 Kitasatospora sp. NPDC058965 | reverse complement strand
CCCGACCACGGGTCGGGCGCGCGGCCGACGGCGGGTCAGCCGCCCAGCGGCGCGCGGCCCTCGCCGGGCGGGCCGGCGAAGGCCTGGGCGACCGGCAGCCAGGCGGTGGCGACCGGACCGTCGGCGGTCAGCGCCAAGTCGTCCGGGTGGCGGCGCCGGGTGACCAGCAGGCAGAAGTCCAGCGCCGGCCCGCTGATCCGGTCCGCCGCCTCCGCCGGCCCCCAGCTCCACTCCTCGCCGTCCGGACCGGTCAGCTCGACCCGGACCGGCTCGGTGGGCACCGCCAACCCGTGGGCCGCGAAGGCGAAGCCGAAGGTGCGCACGCCCAGGTGGGCGATGTGCTTCAACCGGGCGGTGGGCGCGCGCCGCACGCCGAGCGCGTCGGCCACGTCGGTGCCGTGCGCCCAGGTCTCCATGATCCGCGCGGTGGCCATCGAGGCGGCCTTCATCGGCGGGCCGAACCAGGGCAGCCGACTGCCCTCCGGCACCGCCGCCAGCGCCTCCAGCACGGCCGCCCGCCCGGCCCGCCAGCGCAGCAGCAGCTCGGCGGGCGGCAGCGCCGCCCCGGCCGCCGCGCCCAGGTCCACGATCTCGTCGAACTCGGCCGCGCCGACCAGTAGTTCGTTGGCCGCGGAGTGGAAGGTGTCGGGATCGCGGGTGGCCCGCAGGGTCCAGTCGTCGGTCCAGGCCAGGTGGGCCACCTGGAACGCGATGCTCCACCCGGGCGACGGGGTGGGCCTGGCCCACCCGGCCCCGTCCAGCCCGGCCACCAGGAGGTCCAACTCCTCGTTCTCGGCGCGCAGATCGGCCAGCACGGCCAGCGTCCGCTCCCGGCTCATCAGTTCACCCCCCGCTCCCGCCCGGTCCAGTACGGTTCGCGCAGCAGGAACTTCTGCAGCTTGCCGGTGCTGGTGCGGGCCAGCAGGTCGCGGAACTCCACGCTGGTCGGGGCCTTGTAGCCGGCCATCCGGGCCTTGCAGTGCGCGATCAGCTCGGCCTCCCCGGCCTGCTGCCCCGGCTTCAGCACCACCAGGGCCTTGACCGTCTCGCCCCACTTCTCGTCCGGCACGCCGATCACCGCCACCTCGGCCACCGCCGGGTGCGAGTACAGCACGTCCTCCACCTCGATCGAGGAGACGTTCTCGCCGCCGGTGATGATCACGTCCTTCTTCCGGTCGGAGATGGTCAGGTAGCCGTCCTCCAGGGTGCCGCCGTCGCCGGTGTGGAACCAGCCGTCCCGGATCGCGGCGGCGGTCTCGTCCGGCCGCTCCCAGTAGCTGTCCAGCACGGTGTTGGAGCGGACCAGCACCTCGCCCGCCTCGTCCACCCGCAGCTGGGTGCCGAGCGCCGGGGCACCGGCCCGGACCAGCTTCTCGGCCCGCTCGGCCGGGGTCAGGTGGTCCCACTCGGCCCGGGTGCGGTTGACGGTGACCACCGGGGCGGTCTCGGTCAAGCCGTAGATCTGCAGGAACTCCCAGCCCAGTTCGGTCTCCACCCGCTCGATCACCGAGGTGGGCGGCGGCGCGCCCGCCACGATGATCCGCACCCGGTCGCGGCCCGGGACCGGACCGTCCCAGTCGGCGGCCGCGGCCAGCACCGCGGCCACCACGGCCGGGGCGCCGCACAGGAAGGTGACGCCGTGCCGCTCGATCCGGCGCAGGATCTCGGCGCCGTCCACCTTGCGCAGCACGACGTGCCGGGCACCGAGCCCGGTCAGCGCGTACGGCATGCCCCAGCCGTTGGCGTGGAACATCGGCAGCGTGTGCAGGTAGACGTCCCGGTCGCCGGCGCCGAAGTGCAGGGCCATCAGGGTGGCGTTCAGCCAGACGTTGCGGTGGGTCAGCCGGACGCCCTTGGGGCGGGCGGTGGTGCCGCTGGTGAAGTTGATGGTGGCGGTGTCGTTCTCGGCGACCGGGTGGCGCACCGGCTCGTTCCCGAAGTCGTACAGCTCGGCGTCGCTCGCGGCGCCCAGCACGTACCGGCGGGCGCAGGCGACGCCGGCCAGCGCCTCGTCCAGCTCCGGATCGACCAGCAGCAGGGTGGCCCCGCTGTGTTCGACGATGTAGGCGACCTCCTCGGCCTTCAACCGGAAGTTGATCGGCACCAGCACCCGGCCGTAGCCGCTGACCCCGAAGAAGGAGGTGAACAGGCGGGCCGAGTTGTGCGAGACGATCGCCACCCGCTCGCCCGGGCCGACACCGAGTCTGTCCAGTCCCGCCGCCTGTGCCCGCGCAAGCTCCGCGACCCGTCGGTACGTCAGTTCGCCCCAGGACTCGGCGGGCTGGTCGGGCTCGTCGACCACGGCGACCCGGTCCGGGTAGACCAGTTCGGCGCGGTCCAGGAAGTCCATGATGGTCAATGGAGTCTGCATGCCGCCACTGTGGCGCGCGTGGTCGCCGCGCGCCAGACCCCGGGCGTGTGAAGCGGGCCGCGGCGCGGCGGACCCCCGACGGGCGCCGCAGCGGCGCGTTGCCGGTCACCCGTCGGCGGCGGTGCCCCGCCGCCGCCAACGGGCCCGGACCGCTCAGGTGTTGCTGTTCCAGCGGGGCGCACCCTTGCACGGCCCCGTACCCGGCACCGGAGCGTAGATCACCAGGTTGCCGTCGAGCTGGAAGCACAGGTAGTAGTACGAACCGGTGTTGCCGCCCGTCCGGGAGTTCCACAGGGGCTGGTTGTTCTGCTGCACGACGAGGTTCCCGTCGTTCTGCATGATCGCGTCCGCGCCGGGGTGTCCCCAGGTCTGCGTGCTCCACAGCCCCAAGCCGTTGACGTCGTAGATCACCAGGTTGCCGTCGTTCTGCATGGCGAGCTGGTACTGGCCCACGCACCAGCGGGACCCGTAGGCGAGGCTCTGCCCGGGGGCCCAGTACATGTTGGACGTCATGCCGTACTTGCAGGGGACCCAGGCGTCGTTGGGGGTCGTCGTCGTGGCGGACGCGGAGGTGGGGGCGAACAGCGTGGCCGCGGTGACAGCGGCGGCGGCGAGCCGGAGGGCTGCCGGATGGGGTCGCATGGGGCTGAACCTTCCTGGTTGATGAATCAACGGTCGGGAAGTGCTCGTTGCCGTGCATGCTCCTGTCAAGTGGAGCGGCGCTCAGCATATCTGCTGATGCAACTGGCATGCCAGATGCCATGAGCAGGCGTGAATCCGCTGGGCCGGCCGGGAGTTCGGCGCGACCCGGCGTCGCCGCGCAGGCGGGGGTTTGAAGCCGGACCCTGGGTCCGGCGGCCGGGGCCGCAGGTCGCAGGCCCAAGGTCGGAGCGGACCTCCGACCGGGTACCGATCCGCGGCCGGGTCGGGTGGGGCGAGAGTGGCGGGTATGGACCGGAACACGAACCACGCCCCCGTCGCCCTGATCACCGGAGCCTCGCGCGGGCTCGGGCTGGAGCTCGCCAAGGCGCTCGCGGTGGACGGCTGGCAGCTGGTGGTCACCGCCCGCACCGAGCACGAGCTGGCCCGGGCGGCCGACCTGCTGCGCCAGTACACCACCGTCGTCGCACTGCCCGGCAGCGTGGTGGACGACGACCACCGGGCCCGGCTGGCCGAGGCGGCCGCCCGGCTCGGCGGGACCGCGCTGCTGGTGAACAACGCCTCCACGCTGACCGGTTACGACCTGGCCGGCGCCGCGCTGCCCGCCCTCGCCGACTTCCCGCTGCCCGGGCTGCTGGAGACCTTCGAGGTGGGCGTGCTCGCCCCGATCGCGCTGACCCAGCTGGTGCTGCCGCAGCTGCGCGAGCACGGCGGCGCGGTGATCAACGTCAGCTCGGACGCGGCGGTCGAGGCCTACCCGGGCTGGGGCGGGTACGGCGCGGCCAAGGCGGCCCTCGACCACGCCTCGGCGGTGCTGGCCGTGGAGGAACCGGCCCTGCGCGTCTGGTCGGTGGACCCGGGCAGCATGCGCACCCGGATGCTGCAGGAGGCCGGCGAGGACCTGGCCGCCGCCCGGCCGCCGGCCGCCGTGGTGCCCGCCTTCCGCTCGCTGCTCCGCGACCGTCCCGCCTCCGGCCGCTACCGCGCGGCCGCGCTGCTCGGGGCCGAGCCGGCCGTCGTCGGTGGGGAGCGGGCATGACCGCGGTCACCGCCTTCGAGGTCCCGGCCGAGCTCGCGGCCCCCGCACCCGCCGAGGCCCGCGGCCTGCGCCGGGACGGGGTGCGGCTGCTGGTCGGCCGCGGCCGCGCCGACCCCCGCACCGAGCACCGCGCCTTCGCCGAGCTGCCCGCGGTGCTGCGCCCGGGCGACCTGCTGGTGGTGAACAACTCCGCCACCCTGCCGGCCGCGCTGCCCGCCGGCCTGCCGGACGGCACCGCGCTCGCCCTGCACCTGTCCAGCGCGCAGCCCGACCCGCGCGGCGCCCACCTGGTCGAGCTGCGCCGACCGGTCCCGGGCGGCGCCGGCGCGTACCTGGAGCCGGCCGACAGTCCGGCCCGCCCGGGCCTGGAGCTGGCGCTGCCCGGCGGCGGCCGCGCCGAGCTGACGGCCGCGTTCACCAGCCGCCTCTGGTACGCCCGGCTCACCCTGCCCGCCCCGCTCACCGGCTACCTGGCCCGGTACGGCAAGGCGATCCGGTACGGCTACGTGGACCGCGACTGGCCGCTCAGCGCCTACCAGACGGTCTTCGCCGCCGTCCCGGGCAGCAGCGAGATGCCCAGCGCCGCCCGCCCGTTCACGGCCGAGCTGGTCGCCGCCCTGGTGGCCCGCGGGGTGCTGCTGGCCCCGATCACCCTGCACACCGGCGTCGCCTCCCCGGAGCTGCACGAGCGTCCGTACCCCGAGCGGTTCACCGTCCCGCCCAGCACCGCGCGGCTGGTGAACCACGTGCGCCGGACGGGCGGCCGGGTGGTCGCGGTCGGCACCACCGCCGTGCGGGCGCTGGAGTCGGCCACCACCCCGGCGGGCCGGGCCCGCGCCGCCGACGGCTGGACCGACCTGGTGATCACGCCCGAGCGGGGCGTGCGGCTGGTCGACGGCCTGCTCACCGGCTGGCACGAGCCGCGCGCCTCGCACCTGCTGATGCTGGCCGCCGTGGCCGGACCCGGGCTGCTGGACCGCTGCTACCGGGAGGCGCTGGCGGAGCGCTACCTGTGGCACGAGTTCGGCGACGTCAACCTGCTGTTGCCCTGACGGGTGCCCGGCCGGGCGTCAGTCGGCCAGCGCCCGGTAGGCCGAGGTCCAGAAGTCCTGGTGCACCGCCGGCAGGCCGGGGGAGGCGAACAGCCGCTGGGTGAGCAGCAGGCCGGTCACCCCGCCGGCCGGGTCCACCGCCCAGGAGGTGCCCAGGCCGCCGTTCCACCCGTACTGGCCCAGCGGGTGGCCCAGGTCGGTCGCCCGGGTGACCATGGCGACCCCGAACCCCCAGCTGCGGGTGTCGAAGAAGCCGGGGTCCAGCGCGGAGCGGGCCTTCTGCTCCGCCGTCAGCTGATCGGCGCTCAGCAGTGCCACCGCGCCGGGGGAGAGGATCCGCTCGCCGCCCGGGGCCCGGCCGCCGCCCAGCAGCATCCGGCCGAAGGCGAGGAAGTCGTCGGCGGTGGAGACCAGCCCGGCCGAGCCGGACGGGAAGGCCGGGGGCGCGGACCACTGGCCGCCGGCCGCCTCGTCCCAGACGGTGAGCTCGCCGGTGGCCGGGTCCGCCGCGTAGGCGGTGGTGAACCGGTCCAGCTGGTCGGCCGGGACGGCGAAGCCGGTGTCCCGCATGCCCAGCGGCTCGAAGATCCGCTCCCGCAGGAACGCCTCGAACGGGCGGCCGGCGACCCGGGCGATCAGCACCGCGAGCACGTCGCTGCCGGTGTTGTAGATCCAGCGCTCGCCCGGCTGGTACATCAGCGGCAGGGTGGCGAACCGGCGCAGCCACTCCTCGGGCGCCGGCGGCAGTGCGGGCTGCGGCTCGCCCTGGCCGAGGTCGAGCGCCTCCATCGCGCGCTGGATCGGGTAGCTGCCGGGCGGGACCATCAGGATGCCGGTGCCCATCCGGTAGGTGAGCAGGTCGCGCACGGTGAGCGGGCGGTGCGCCGGGACGGTGTCGTCCAGCGGGCCGTCCACCCGGCGCAGCACCCGGCGGTCGGCCAGCTCCGGCAGCCAGTCGTCCAGCGGGTCGTCCAGCCGCAGCCGGCACTCCTCCAGCAGGACCAGGGCGGCCACCGCGGTGACCGGCTTGGTCATCGAGGCGACCCGGAACAGGGTGTCCCGCCCGACCGGTCCGCCGCCGACCGTGCGCTTGCCCAGCGCCTCGACGTGCACCTGGTCCCCCTGGGCGACCAGGGCGACCAGGCCGGGCACGCCGCCGTGCTCGACGTGCTCGGCCAGGGCGTCGTGCAGGCGGTCCAGGCCGCGCCTCGAGAACCCCATGCTGCCTTCCTTCCGTACCGGCTGACGGTCGGTCAGCACCGTGGTGGGACCCGCACAGCCGATCCTCCCAGCCGGCGCCGACAATTCCGGGCAGGCGGACCGGTTAGCCTGGGCGGACGATGAACAGTTTCACCACGTCCTGGGGCGCGTACCGGCTCACCCGCTTCCCCGAGGACCCGCGCGAGCAGCTGCGCGCCTGGGACGCCGCCGACGAGTACCTGCTGCGCCGGCTGGCCGGCGAGACCGAGGAGCCGGCCGTGCCGGTGGCGCTGTCCGGCACCGTCGTGGTGCTCGGCGACCGCTGGGGCGCGCTGACCACCGCGCTGGCCGGGCACACCCCGGTGGTGCAGATCAGCGACTCCTACCTCGGGCAGCGGGCCACGGCGGCCAACCTGGAGCGCAACGGCGTGCCCGCGGGCGCGGTCCGGCTGCTCACCACCACCGAGCCGCCGCCGGAGCGGATCGACGTGCTGCTGGTCCGGGTGCCGAAGAGCCTGGCGCTGCTGGAGGACCAGCTGCACCGGCTGGCCCCCGCGCTGCACCCGGACAGCGTGGTGCTCGCGGCGGGGATGGTGACCGAGATCCACACCTCCACCCTGCAGCTGTTCGAGCGGCTGGTCGGACCGACCCGGACGTCGCTGGCGGTGCGCAAGGCGCGGCTGGTGTTCAGCACCCCGGACCCGGGGCAGGCCCGGCCGGCCAACCCGTGGCCGCTGCGGTACGCGCTGCCGGACGGGATCGGAGCGGTGTCCGGACGGACCGTCACCAACTTCGCGGGCGTGTTCTGCGCCGACCGGCTGGACATCGGCACCCGCTTCCTGCTGCAGCACCTGCCGCCGACCGCCGCGGCCGGCGGCCGGACCAGGGTGGTGGACCTGGGCTGCGGCAACGGGGTGCTCGGCACCGCCGTCGCGCTGGCCGACCCGCGGGCCGACCTGCTCTTCGTGGACGAGTCCCACCAAGCGGTCGCCTCGGCCGAGGCGACCTTCCGCGCCAACGCGCCGGCCGGGGCGCGGGCCGAGTTCCTGGCCGGGGACGCGCTGGCCGCGGTGCCCGCCGACTCGGTGGACCTGGTGCTCAACAACCCGCCGTTCCACTCGCACCGGGCCACCACCGACGCCGCCGCGTGGCGGATGTTCACCGGAGCCCGGCGCGCGCTGCGCCCGGGCGGCGAGCTGTGGGTGGTGGGCAACCGGCACCTGGGCTACCACGTGAAGCTGCGCCGGCTGTTCGGGAACTGCGAGACCGTCGCCGCGAACCCCAAGTTCGTGATCCTGCGGGCGGTGACGTCGCGCGGGTGAGCGCCTGGCAGGATCGGGCGGCGTGATCCACCACGCCGCCACCCGGTCCACCCGGTCCACCCGGTCCACCCGCCGACCCGCCGCCCGTCCCCGTTCGGACTACCCGCGCCGCCCGTGGCTGACGGCGCTGTGGATCCCGGTCACGGTGCTCGCCCTGCCGGTCGGCGGCGGGGTGATGGCCTTCGGCGGCTGGCTGATGGTGCCCGGTCTGGTACTGCTGATCGGCGGCGCGGTGGGCCTGATCAGCACGATGACGCTGCTCTGCGCCGCCCCGGCGCTGCGCTGGGTGGCGCTGCTGCTGCTCTTCGCGCCGCTGATCGGGGTGCCGATCCTGGCCATGCACGCCACCCAGGACTCGGTGCTGGCCGCCCGGGGCACCGCCCACCGCGCCACCGTCACCCGGGTGACGGTGAGCCGCGGCAAGACCACCACCTACCGCTGCACGGTCCGCTACGACGACCAGCCCGACCGCACCCGCACGGTGGACGACTGCTCCGCCTACGACACCGCGGGCGAGCGGACCGAGGTCACCGACGACCCCGGCGGCTGGGTCGGCCCGCGGTTCACCGTCGACGTCGAGGGCAGCGGCTTCACCCGCACGATGACGCTCTTCTTCACCGCCTGCCTGCTGGCCGTCGCCACCGTCCTGGGCGCCGCCGGCATCCTGCTGCACGCCCTCGCCGCCCGCCGCCGCGGCTGACGGTTCCGGCCGGCCGCGACCGCGGGCCGCCTCCTCGACTCCTTGCATGAATGTTCCGCGATGCGTATATTCATGCCACATCACACGGGGCCGAAGGAAGGAAGCGGTCATGGCCTTGCGAGTCGCTGTTGCCGGTGCCAGCGGGTATGCGGGTGGCGAGGTGCTGCGGCTGCTGCTGGGGCACCCGGAGGTGGAGATCGGGGCGCTGACCGGCGGCTCGAACGCCGGGACCAGGCTCGGCGAGCTGCAGCCGCACCTGCTGCCGCTGGCCGACCGGGTGCTGGAGCCGACCACGCCCGAGGTGCTGGCCGGCCACGACGTGGTCTTCCTCGGCCTGCCGCACGGCCAGAGCGCCGCGGTGGCGCAGGCGCTGGGGGAGGACGTGCTGGTGGTGGACTGCGGCGCCGACTTCCGGCTGAAGGACCCGGCCGACTGGGAGCGGTACTACGGCTCCCCGCACGCCGGCACCTGGCCCTACGGCCTGCCCGAACTGCCCGGCCACCGGGCCGCGCTGATGGGCAGCAAGCGGATCGCGGTGCCGGGCTGCTACCCGACCGCCGTCTCGCTCGCCCTCTACCCGGCCTACGCGGCCGGCCTGGCCGAGCCCGAGGCGGTCGTCGTGGCGGCCAGCGGCACCTCCGGCGCCGGCAAGGCGGTCAAGACCCACCTGCTGGGCAGCGAGGTGATGGGCTCGATGAGCCCGTACGGGGTCGGCGGCGTGCACCGCCACACCCCGGAGATGTCGCAGAACCTCTCCGCGGTGGCGGGCGGGCCGGTGAGCGTCTCCTTCACCCCCACCCTGGCCCCGATGTCCCGCGGCATCCTGGCCACCTGCTCGGCGAAGGCCAGGCCCGGAGTGACCGCCGACGAGGTCCGCGCCGCGTACCGCAAGGCCTACGACGACGAGCCGTTCGTCCACCTGCTGCCCGAACTCCAGTGGCCGCAGACCAAGTCGGTGGCCGGCGCGAACAGCGCGCTGGTGCAGGTGGTGCTGGACGAGCAGGCCGGCCGGATCATCGCGATCAGCGCGATCGACAACCTGGTGAAGGGCACCGCGGGCGGCGCGGTGCAGAGCATGAACATCGCCCTCGGACTGCCCGAGGAGCTGGGCCTCCCCGTGAACGGAGTCGCGCCGTGAGCGCAGCGAGCAACGAGCCGCAGTCCGTGGGCGTCACCGCCGCCAAGGGCTTCCGCGCCGCCGGCGTGACCGCCGGGATCAAGGCCTCCGGCACCCCGGACCTGGCCCTGGTGGTCAACGACGGTCCGTCCTTCGCCGCGGCCGGCGTCTTCACCGGCAACCGGGTCAAGGCCGCGCCGGTGCTCTGGTCCGAGCAGGTGCTCAAGGGCGGCCGGGTGGCCGCGGTGGTCCTCAACTCCGGCGGGGCCAACGCCTGCACCGGCCCGCTGGGCTTCCAGGACACGCACGCCACCGCGGAGCGGGTCGGCGCCGAACTGGACGTCAGCGCGGGCGAGGTGGCGGTCTGCTCCACCGGCCTGATCGGCGAGCGGCTGCCGATGGACGTGCTGCTGCCGGGCGTGGGCCTGGCGGCCGCGGCGCTCAGCGCGACCGGCGGCGAGGCCGCCGCGATCGCCATCAAGACCACCGACACCGTGCACAAGACCGCGCTGGCCGGCGGCGCCGGCTGGGTCGTCGGCGGCATGGCCAAGGGCGCCGGCATGCTGGCCCCGGGCCTGGCCACCATGCTGGTGGTGCTCACCACGGACGCCGCGGTCGAGGTCGGGCAGTTGGACCGGGCGCTGCGCGCCGCCACCCGCACCACCTTCGACCGGGTGGACTCCGACGGCTGCATGTCCACCAACGACACGGTGCTGCTGCTGGCCTCCGGCGCCTCCGGCGTGGTCCCGGACCCGACCGGGTTCGCCGCCGCCGTCGAGCAGGTCTGCGCGGACCTGGCCCGCCAGCTGGTCGCGGACGCCGAGGGCGCGAGCAAGGAGATCCGGATCGACGTGGTCGACGCGGCCACCGAGGACGAGGCCGTCACCGTCGCCCGCACGATCGCCCGCAACAACCTGCTCAAGTGCGCCATCCACGGCGAGGACCCCAACTGGGGCCGGGTGCTGGCCGCGATCGGCACCACGGACGCGGCCTTCGACCCGGACCGGCTGGACGTGGCGATCAACGGCGTCTGGGTCTGCCGGGCCGGCGCCACCGGCGAGGACCGCACCCTGGTCGACATGACGGACCGTCAGGTGGTGATCACCGCCCGGCTGAACGCGGGCACCGCGGCCGCCACGCTGTGGACCAACGACCTGACCGCCGACTACGTGCACGAGAACAGCGCCTACTCCACCTGACGGGGGACCCCGCAGCATGAAGATCGCACCCAAGGGCGAACAGGCCCGCAACCACACCGCGTTGCCCAAGGCGATGACCCTGATCGAGGCGCTGCCCTGGCTGGAGCGGTTCCACGGCAAGACCGTGGTGATCAAGTTCGGCGGCAACGCGATGGTCGACGAGGCGCTCAAGGCCGCGTTCGCCCAGGACGTGGTCTTCCTGCGCTACGCAGGCCTGCACCCGGTGGTGGTGCACGGCGGCGGCCCGCAGATCAGCGCGCAGCTGGAGAAGCTGGGCCTGGAGTCCTCCTTCACCAACGGCCTGCGGGTCACCACCCCCGAGACCATGGACGTGGTCCGGATGGTGCTGGCCGGCCAGGTGCAGCGCGAGCTGGTCGGCCTGCTCAACGGGCACGGCCCGTTCGCGGTCGGCATGACCGGCGAGGACGCGCACACCATGACCGCGGTCAAGCGGTACGCGGTGGTGGACGGCGAGCAGGTCGACATCGGCCTGGTCGGCGACATCGTCAACATCGAGGCCGGCGCGGTGAAGGCGCTGATCGCCGACGGGCGGATCCCGGTGATCTCCAGCATCGCCCGCGGCGAGGACGGCCACGTCTACAACATCAACGCGGACACCGCCGCCGCCGCGCTGGCCGCCGCGCTGGGCGCCGAGATGCTGGTGGTGCTGACCGACGTGGAGGGCCTGTACAAGGACTGGCCGCACTCCGACGACGTGATCAGCCAGCTGTCCGCCACCGAGCTGGACGCCATACTGCCCACCCTGGCCAGCGGCATGCTGCCGAAGATGGAGGGCTGCCTGCGCGCCGTCCGCTCCGGCGTCGGCACCGCCCGCGTGCTGGACGGGCGGGTGGCGCACAGCCTGCTGCTGGAGATCTTCACCGACGAGGGGATCGGCACCATGGTCGTCCCGGACGACGAGCCGACCGTACTGGGGGGACTGGCATGACCACGAACGACGACCTGACGCAGCGGTACCAGCACGCCTTCACCAACAACTACGGCACGCCCCGGCTGCCGCTGGTCGAGGGCTCCGGCGCGGTGCTGCGGGACGCGGACGGCAAGGAGTACCTGGACCTGCTGGGCGGCATCGCGGTCAACTCGCTGGGCACCGCCCACCCGGCGATCGTCGCCGCGGTGACCGAGCAGATCGGCCGGCTGGGGCACGTCTCCAACCTGTTCACCGCCGAGCCCACCATCGAGCTGGCGGAGAAGCTGCTCGCGCTGGACCCGCGCCCGGGCCGGGTCTTCTTCTGCAACTCGGGCACCGAGGCCAACGAGGCCGCCTTCAAGATCAGTCGGCTGACCGGGCGGACCGGGCTGGTCGCGCTGCAGGGCGCCTTCCACGGCCGGACCATGGGCGCGCTGGCGCTGACCGGGCAGCCGGGCAAGCAGGCCCCGTTCCTGCCGCTGCCGGGCGAGGTCACGCACGTCCCGTTCGGCGACATCGAGGCGCTGCGCGCGGCGGTGACCACCGAGACCGCGGCCGTGGTGCTGGAGCCGATCCAGGGCGAGAACGGCGCGATCCCGCTGC
This sequence comes from Kitasatospora sp. NPDC058965, assembly GCF_042741245.1. Taxonomy (NCBI): domain Bacteria; kingdom Bacillati; phylum Actinomycetota; class Actinomycetes; order Kitasatosporales; family Streptomycetaceae; genus Kitasatospora; species Kitasatospora sp. NPDC058965. The sequence goes on along the minus strand of NZ_JBHYKG010000075.1, from coordinate 17,995 downwards.
CGCCCGGCTACCTGCGGGCCGCCCGTGAGATCACCCGGGCCACCGGCACGCTGCTGGTCCTGGACGAGGTGCAGACCGGCATCGGCCGCACCGGCCACTGGTTCGCGCACCAGGCCGAGGCGGGCGTCGAGCCCGACGTGGTCACGCTGGCCAAGGGCCTGGGCGGCGGCCTGCCGATCGGCGCGGTGATCTGCTACGGCGCGGCCGCCGACCTGCTGCAGCCGGGCCACCACGGCACCACCTTCGGCGGCAACCCGGTGGTCGCGGCGGCCGCGCTGGCGGTGCTGTCGACCATCGAGTCCGAGGACCTGCTCACCCGGGTGCAGAAGGTCGGCGACCGGCTGCGCAGCGGGATCGAGGCGCTCGGCCACCCGCTGGTCTCGCACGTGCGCGGCGCCGGCCTGCTGCTCGGCATCGTGCTCAACCGGCCGGTCGCGGCCCAGCTGCAGGCGGCCGCCCAGCGGGCCGGCTTCCTGGTGAACGCGGCGGTGCCGGAGGCGGTGCGGCTGGTCCCCCCGCTGGTGCTGACGGAGCAGCAGGCGGACGCGTTCCTGGCCGCGCTGCCCGCCGTCCTGGCCGAGGTGGAGGCCGAGGCCACCGCGGACTGACCCTGCGAGGCGACCCGGCCGCGCAGACCGACCGATAGTCCGGAAGAATCATCATCATGACCGTTCCCCCAGCCGACCAGCCCGCCGGCGGTCCGACTCCGCAGGTCCCGCAGACCCGCACCGCCCGGCACCGACGGATCGTCGACCTGCTGACCCGTCAGCCCGTCCGCTCGCAGAGCCAGTTGGCCAAGCTGCTGGCCGACGACGGGCTGGTGGTCACCCAGGCCACGCTCTCCCGCGACCTGGACGAGCTGGGGGCGGTCAAGATCCGCAACCGGGACGGCGCGCTGATCTACGCCGTCCCGGCCGAGGGCGGCGACCGCACGCCCCGGGCGCCGATGGGGGAGTCGGCCAGCGAGGGGCGGATGGCCCGACTGGCCGGCGAACTGATGGTCTCGGCCACCGCCTCGGGCAACCTGGTGGTGCTGCGCACCCCGCCGGGCGCCGCCCAGTTCCTGGCCTCGGCGATCGACACGGCCGAGGTGTACGAGATCATCGGCACCATCGCCGGTGATGACACGGTGCTGCTGATCAGCCGCGACCCGGCCGGCGGCCAGGCGCTGGCGGACCACCTGATGCAGCTCGCGCAGTCCCGCACCGAGCGCTGACCGCGCGGCCGGTCCGATCCGGCCGGACCGACTCGATCCGGCCATTCTGCAGTGACTGCCAGAACGGTCGGCGTGCTTCGTACCCGCGCGGGTTACGTTCTCTGACGGAACGTTTGGTTGCCCCGGGCAACAGGCACGGGGCGCCCCTCTTGCCTGCGCCCAGGAGGAACCCCCGTGCACGTCACCGTCGACCAGGACCGCTGCTGCAGCTCCGGCCAGTGCGTCCTGACCGCCCCCACCGTGTTCGACCAGAGCGACGAGGACGGTCTGGTGGTCCTGCTCCAGGACCGCCCCGCCCCCGACCTGGCCGCCAAGCTCCGCACCGCCGCCGCGCTCTGCCCCGGTGGCGCGATCACCCTGGCGGAGGTGGCCGAGTGACCACCGCCGAGCAACTGGGCATGCCGGGCCCGCGCGCGGCCGGCTGCCCGTTCGACCCGCCCGCCGAGTACCGGCGCGAGAGCGCCCGGCTCAGCCTCTGGGACGGCAGCCCGTGCTGGCTGCTGACCGACTACCAGCAGGTCCGCACCGTGCTGATGGACCGTCGGTTCAGCGCCGACGCGCACCACCCGAACTTCCCGTTCATCGTCCCGGTGCGCCGTGAGGTGCTGGCCAACCGCAAGCAGAGCTTCCTGCGGATGGACGACCCCGAGCACAACCGGCTGCGCCGGACGATGACCACCGACTTCCTGATCAAGAAGGTGGACGCGCTGCGCCCGCGGATCCAGCGGATCGTGGACCAGACGCTGGACGAGATGGTCGCCGCCGGTTCGCCGGCCGACCTGGTCGCCGCCTTCGCCATGCCGGTGCCCTCGCTGGTGATCTGCGAGCTGCTCGGGGTGCCGTACGAGGACCACGAGTTCTTCCAGTCCCAGGGTCGGCTGCTGCTGGACACCTCGCAGCCGCTGGGCACCGCGCAGCGCGCCATCGACGAGCTGACGGACTACCTGACCCGGGTCGCCGCCGCCAAGCAGGGCGAGCCGGACGGCATCATCGCCAAGCTGGTCGCCAAGGGCGAGCTGACGCCCGAGGAGGTCGCGGCCAACGGCGTGCTGCTGCTGCTGGCCGGCCACGAGACCACCGCCAACATGACGGCGCTCTCCACCCTGGCGCTGCTGCGCCAGCCGGAGCAGGCGGACCGGCTGCGGCGGGAGCCGGACCTGATCGTCGGCGCGGTGGAGGAGCTGCTGCGCTACCTGTCCATCGTGCACACCGGGGTGCCGCGGGTGGCGCTGGAGCGGGTGGACCTGGGCGGCGGCGTGCTGGTCGAGGAGGGCGAGGGGGTGCTCTGCATGCTCTCGGCCGCCAACCGCGACCCGGAGCTGTTCGGCGACGCCGAGCAGCTGGACGTCGCCCGGGACGCCCGCCGCCACCTGGCCTTCGGGTTCGGCGTGCACCAGTGCCTGGGGCAGCCGCTGGCCCGGGCCGAGCTGCAGATCGCGCTCGGCACGCTGCTGCGCCGGTTGCCGGAGCTGCGGCTGGCGGTGCCGTTCGAGGAGGTCCGGTTCCGCACCGAGGCGCTCATCTACGGCCTGCACGAGCTGCCGGTCGCCTGGTAGGACCCCGGTCGCGGGGGACGGCAGGACGACGGCCGGGGCCCCGGGTGGCTGCCGCACCCGGGCGCCCCGGCCGCGCTGTGCGCACCGGCCCCGGCTTTGATACTTCATACGGTCTCATGCATACTTATGCCACCAGTGACCGTGTGCACCCGAGGAGCCACCGCGATGACCGCTGACCAGCCCCCAGTCCCCGGCCCGGAGGCGCACCCCCAGGCCGATGTGCGTCTGTGGGGCGCCCGGTTCGCCGACGGCCCCTCCGAGGCGCTCGCCCGGCTCTCCGCCTCGGTCCACTTCGACTGGCGGCTCGCCCCCTACGACATCGCCGGCTCCAAGGCGCACGCCCGGGTGCTGGCCAAGGCCGGCCTGCTGAGCGAGCAGGAGCTCGCCGACATGCTGGCCGGCCTGGACCGGCTGCTGGCCGACGTGCGGGCGGGCAGCTTCGTCGGCACGGTGGCCGACGAGGACGTGCACACCGCGCTGGAGCGGGGCCTGCTGGAGCGGCTCGGCGCCGAGCTCGGCGGCAAGCTGCGGGCCGGCCGGTCGCGCAACGACCAGATCGCCACCCTGTTCCGGATGTACCTGCGCGACCACGCGAAGACCATCGGCGGCCTGCTGCTCGACCTGCAGGAGGCGCTGGTCGGCCTGGCCGAGGCGCACCCCGACACCGCGATGCCCGGCCGCACCCACCTGCAGCACGCCCAGCCGGTGCTCTTCGCCCACCACGTGCTGGCCCACGTGCAGGCGCTGGGCCGGGACGCCGAGCGGCTGCGGCAGTGGGACGCCCGCACGGCGGTCAGCCCGTACGGCTCCGGCGCGCTGGCCGGCTCCTCGCTCGGCCTGGACCCGCAGGCGGTCGCCGCCGAGCTGGGCTTCGAGGGCAGCTCGGTGGGCAACTCGATCGACGGCACCGCGTCGCGCGACTTCGTCGCCGAGTTCGCCTTCGTCACCGCGATGATCGGCATCAACCTCTCCCGGATCGCGGAGGAGGTGATCATCTGGAACACCAAGGAGTTCGGCTTCATCACGCTGCACGACGCCTTCTCCACCGGGTCCTCGATCATGCCGCAGAAGAAGAACCCGGACATCGCCGAGCTGGCCCGGGGCAAGTCCGGCCGGCTGATCGGCAACCTGACCGGACTGCTGGCCACCCTCAAGGCGCTGCCGCTGGCCTACAACCGGGACCTGCAGGAGGACAAGGAGCCGGTGTTCGACTCCTGCGACACGCTGGAGGTGCTGCTGCCCGCGTTCACCGGGATGATGGCCACCCTGACGGTCCATCGGGAGCGGCTGGAGGAGCTGGCGCCGGCCGGCTTCTCGCTGGCCACCGACATCGCGGAGTGGCTGGTCAAGCGCGGCGTCCCGTTCCGGGTGGCGCACGAGGTGGCCGGCGCCTGCGTCAAGGTCTGCGAGGGCCGGGGCATCGAGCTGTGGGACCTGACGGACGAGCAGTTCGCCGGGATCTCCCCGCACCTGACGCCCGAGGTGCGCGAGGTGCTCAGCGTGCACGGTGCGATCGGCGCCCGGGACGGCCGCGGCGGCACCGCGCCCAGTGCGGTGGCCCAGCAGCTCTCCGAGGTCAAGGCCGACCTGGCCGCCCAGCGCGAGTGGGTGGGCTGACCCGGGCACTTTCGGCTGGCCATCCGAGTGACTTCGGCCACGTGCGGATGCGGGAAGGTTGAGAACAGCTGAAGGCTGGGTAGAGCGCTGGCGAACGTATCCGCACCTTCGTTGCTGGTACGGTCTTGCGCTACTCCCGGTCTGGGCCGATCCCCGGCCGGGACGACCTCCGGCAGGCCACCCGGCGCGGGAAACCCTCCACTGCGCGCGTCGGGCATTGACGATGGGAGGCCCCTGCACATGGGCATGAGCGTGATCATCTCGGATGCGACCGAGCAGGACACCGAGCAGATTCTCAAACTCCAGTACCTCGGCTACCAGAGCGAGGCCGAGCTGTACGGCGACTGGTCGATCGAGCCGCTCACCCAGACCCTGGACAGCCTGCGCGAGGAACTGGCCGACCACCAGGTGCTGGTGGCCCGCCTCGGCGACGAGGTGGTCGGCACGGTGCGCGGCCGGGTGGACGAGGACGGCGTCGCCCGGATAACCCGACTGGTGGTGCACCCGCGGATGCAGGGGCACGGCCTGGGCGGTCGACTGCTGCGCGCGGTGGAGGAGCGGCTGGCGGCCGAGCAGCCGGTGCGCGCCTTCCAGCTGTTCACCGGCCACCGGAGCCTGGGCAACCTGCGGCTCTACGCCCGCCAGGGCTACCGCCAGATCGGGGTCGCCCCGGCCGGCGGGAACCTGAGCTTCGTCACCCTGGAGAAGCCGGTCCAGCTGCCGCTGGCCACCGCGGTCTGAACCAATTCCAGCAGAGGCCCCGTCCACCGGACGGGGCCTTTCGCTTTTCCGTGACTCCCCGGAGGCCTTGGCGCGCCCGGGTCGTGTCCGCAATGCGGACGGCGGGTCCCGTTGAGTGGGACGTGCGCGGATCATCTGTTTTACTGGTTCACATGACTGCGACGACGAGAGCCACCGCCACCGGCACCATGCCGGCAGGTGTGTTCGGCATGTGTTGTCGAATGTGTCGCCGCTGACCGGGTCCCCGCGCCCCGTCACCTCCCTCGCACCGCGCCCCGCCGGCCCGCAACGGCCGACCGGCGCCCGTGCCGCCCGCCAGTGATCGAACCGACCGCGGCCCGTCCGGCCGTGGTCGAACTGGCCGCCACCCTGTCCCGAATCGCCGTCAGGCGCGCTCCCGGCGTGCCCGACCGGGTTGATTTGTGTGCTTCGTCCGGAAACATCCCCCTCACGCAACGGAAAGCAGCTGTGATCACCACCAAGGACCTCACCAAGGTCTACACCTCGCGCGGCCGGCAGACCGCCGCCCTGCGCGGCGTCGACCTGCACGTCCGCGAGGGCGAGGTGTACGGCGTCGTCGGCACCAGCGGGGCCGGCAAGAGCACCCTGATCCGCTGCGTCAACATGCTGGAGCGGCCCACCTCGGGCACCGTCACGGTGGACGGCGTCGAGCTCACCGCGCTGCCCGGTACCGAGCAGCGCGCCGGGCGCGACCTGCGCGAGGCCAGGCGCCGGATCGGCATGGTCTTCCAGCACTTCAACCTGCTCGCCTCGCGCACCGTGCAGCAGAACGTCGAGCTGCCGCTGGAGATCATCGGCCTGGACCGCACCGAGCGCCGCCGCAGGGCGGGCGAGCTGCTGGAACTGGTGGGCCTGGCGGACAAGGCGGGCAGCCACCCGGGCCGGCTCTCGGGCGGCCAGAAGCAGCGGGTCGGCATCGCCCGGGCGCTGGCCGGCGACCCCAAGGTGCTGCTCTCCGACGAGGCCACCTCGGCGCTGGACCCGGAGACCACCCGGTCGATCCTGCAGCTGCTGCGCACGCTCAACCAGGAGCTGGGCCTGACCGTGCTGCTGATCACCCATGAGATGGACGTGATCAAGTCGGTCTGCGACTCGGCCGCGCTGATGCGCGACGGGCAGGTCGTGGAGGCGGGCACGCTCACCGACCTGCTGGCCACCGACGGCTCCCGGCTGTCCCGCGAGCTCTTCCCGCTCGGCGAGTCCGGCACCGGGCGCGGCGGGAGCACCGTGCTGGAGATCACCTTCCAGGGCGACAGCTCGGGCCGCCCGTTCATCTCCCAGCTGGCCCGCACCTACCAGATCGACCTCAACATCCTGGGCGCCGCGGTGGAGACCATCGGCGGCCGCCAGGTCGGCCGGATGCGGGTCGAGCTGCCCGGCGCCCACCAGGACAACGTGGTGCCGATCGGCTACCTGCGCGAGCAGGGCCTGCAGGTGGACGTCCTCACCGAGACCGGAGCGATCGCATGACCTGGGACGAGATGCAGCCGCTGCTGCAGGACGCCACCCGCGAGACCCTGCAGATGGTCGGCATCGCCACCCTGGTCACGCTGCTGGTCGGCCTGCCGCTCGGGGTGCTGCTGGTGCTGACCGACCGGGGCGGGCTGCTGCAGAACCGGGCGGTCAACAAGGCCGTGGGCGCGGTCGTGAACGTGGGGCGCTCGCTCCCGTTCGTGATCCTGCTGGTCGCGCTGATCCCGTTCACCCGCTGGGTGGTCGGCACCTCGATCGGCTGGCAGGCGGCCACCGTGCCGCTGGCGATCGGGGCGATCCCGTTCTACGCCCGGCTGGTGGAGACCGCCGTGCGCGGGGTGGACGGCGGCCTGGTCGAAGCGGTGCACGCGATGGGCGGCTCCACCTGGGCGGTGGTCCGCAAGGCGCTGCTGCCCGAGGCGCTGCCCGCGCTCGTCTCGGCGCTGACCACGACGGTGATCGCGCTGGTCGGCTACTCCGCGATGGCCGGCACGGTCGGCGGCGGCGGGCTCGGCAACCTCGCCATCACCTACGGCTACATGCGGTTCGAGACCGGCTTCATGGTCGTGATCGTGATCGAGCTGGTGCTGCTGGTCACCTTGGTCCAGCTGCTCGGCGACCTCCTGAGCAAGCGGCTCGACCACTCCTGACGGCCCGCCACGGGCCCCCACACGCTTCCGCCGCCCGGCCCCGGGCGCGCGGCCCTCGCCAACGGAGAAAGGCACTTTTCGTGCGTACCGTCCTGAAGTCCACCGTCGCAGTCCTCGCAGCAGCCGGCCTCACCGCCCTGGCGGCCTGCTCCTCCAGCTCCTCCACCACCGCCGACGCCGACAAGCCGCTGGTGGTGGTCGCCAGCCCGACCCCGCACGCCCAGATCCTGAACTACATCAAGGACAACCTGGCGGCCAAGGCGGGCCTGAAGCTGACGGTCAAGGAGGTCACGGACTACACCCTGCAGAACCCCGCCGTGCAGGACGGCTCCGCCGACGCCAACTACTTCCAGCACCTGCCCTACCTGACCGACTTCAACAAGACCCACGGCACCACCATCGTCCCGGTGGAGAACGTCCACCTGGAACCGCTGGGCGTCTACTCCAAGAAGGTCAAGAAGGTCACCGACCTGGCCGCCGGCGCCTCGGTGGCGGTGCCCAACGACGCCACCAACGAGGGCCGCGCGCTCAAGCTGCTGGCCGACAACCAGGTGATCACCCTCAAGGACGGCGTGGGCACCGGCGCCACCGTCCACGACGTCACCGGCAACCCGAAGAACCTCAAGTTCAAGGAGCTCGACGCCGCCCAGCTGCCGCGCGCGCTGGACGACGTGGACGCCGCCGTGATCAACGGCAACAACGCGCTGGGCGCGGGCCTGAAGCCCGCCACCGACGCGATCCTGCTGGAGAAGGCGACGGACAACCCGTACGCCAACGTGCTGGCCGTCAAGAAGGGCCACGAGAACGACCCCCGGGTGCAGAAGCTGGCCCAGCTGCTGCACTCCGACGAGGTGAAGAAGTACATCCAGGACACCTTCCAGGGGTCGGTCGTGCCGGCCTTCTGAGCCGGCCCGCATGTCCGTCCGGCCGGGAAAACTGACGCTGCGTCGCCCCGCGGCAGCGGCTCCGGCGCACGAGGCGTAACGTTGGGCCACGACCCGGCGAGGAGAGACGGTATGCCAGCGAGCTTCCCCGAGACCGCGATCAGCACCGAACGGCTGCTGCTGCGCCCTCTGGAGGAGGGCGACGCGCCCGAGCTGGTCGCGATGATGGCCGACGAGCTGGTCCTCAGCTGGACCGACGTGCCGCAGCCCTACACCGCGGCGCACGCCCGCGCATGGGTGCGCGAGCAGGCCCCGGCCGCCCGGGCGGCCGGATCGGGCATCAGCTTCGCCGTCACCGAGCACCTGACCCAGCGCCTGGTCGGCACCGTCGAGCTGCGGCACACCGACTGGCGGCTGCTCAGCACCGAGGCCGCCTACGTCACCGCGCCCTGGGCGCGCGGCGAGGGGTACGCGGTGGAGTCGCTGCTCGGGGTGGCCCAGTGGCTCTTCGAGGACCGCGGCTTCCACCGCCTGGAGCTGCGCACCGCGGCCGGCAACACCGCCGCCCAGCAGGTGGCGCAGAAGATCGGCTGCATCAGCGAGGGCGTGCTGCGCAGCGCCTGGATAGTGCGCACCGGCGAGGTCGGTTCGGCGGGGGAGGAGAGCCGCAGCGACCTGATCCTGTGGAGCCTGCTGCCCGAGGACATGGACCCGGAACCGGTCCCGCTGGGCCACGGGCGCGCGCTGCGCCGCTGACCTCCGGCGCAACACGAGGAGCGGGTCAAGATCGCCGGGAGCGGCGTCCGACCGCGCCCACCCGGTACCCTCTGGCTGGCTGGAACATTGACGGCGGGGGACGTCGGGGCGGGGCTCCCGGCTGCGCGAGACAGGGAGAGCAGCGGCGATGGCTGACCGGATCACGGTCATCGGGTGGGACGGCACGCCGCTGACCGAGGCGGCCGCCGCCGCGCTCGGCGCGGCGACGTTGGTGGCGGGGGCGCCCTATCAGTTGAACGCGCTCCCGGTGCCGCCCGGTGCCGAGCGGATCATCCTGGGCAGCGTGGAGACCGCGGCCCGGCGGATCGCCGAGCACCGTGGCGCGGTGGTGGTGGTCGCCGAGGGGGACCCCGGCTTCTTCGGCGTGGTGCGCACGTTGCGCCGGCCCGAGTACGGCCTGGAGCTGGAGGTGCTGCCGGCCGTCTCCTCGGTGGCCGCGGCCTTCGCCCGGGCCGGGATGGCCTGGGAGGACGCCCAAGTGGTGAGCACCCACGGCGGCCGGCTGCGCAAGGCGGCCAACGTCTGCCGCGCCCACCCCAAGGTGGCCGTGCTGACCAGCCCCGACGCCGGCCCGAGCGAGCTGGCCCTGATGCTGCGCGGGGTGCACCGCACCTTCGTGGTCTGCGAGGCGCTCGGCACCGAGGACGAGGACGTCACGGTGCTCACCTCCGACCGGGTCCCCGACCACAACTGGCGCGATCCCAACGTGGTGCTGGTGATCGGCGGCTCGACCGCCCACCAGCCGACGGGCGCCACCGCGGGCTGGCTGGCCGGCCGCCCGGTCGGCTACCCGCCCGCCGAGCGCAGCTGGGCGCTGCCGCCGGAGGCCTACGACGACGAGCGGCAGACCACGCTCGGCGCGCAGACCCGCGCGGTGGTGCTGGCCCACCTCGGCCCGGCGCCGGGCGACCTGGTGTGGACGGTGGGCGCGGGCACCGGCGCACTGGCGGTGGAGGCGGCGCGGTTCGGCGCGGCCGTGGTCGCGGTCGAGGAGTCGGCGGCGACCTGCGCGCGGATCGCGGTCAACGCGCGCCGGTACGGCGTCGAGCTGGAGACCGCCGCCGGGCGTGCGCCGGAGGTGCTCGGCGAGCTGCCCGAGCCGGACGCGGTGGTGGTCGAGCGCGGTGGCGCGACGGTGGTGGCCGCGGTGCTGACCCGGCGGCCGAGCCGGCTGGTGGCGTGGACGGCGGCCGCCGCCGAGGCCGCGGAGATCCGGGCCGTGACGGCGGCGGCCGGCTACCGGGTGGCGGGTGCCTTCCTGCAGTCCGCGCCGCTGGACCTGAGCGACGGGGTCGAGGTCGGGGTGTCGGAGAGCGGCTACCTGGTCTGGGCCGAGCTCGCCTGACGGATCGACAAACCCGTTCGACAAAGGCGGACGATTCGGACACCCGGTCGCTAAGTCGACCTTGAAGACCGGTAGTCTGACGATCCGACTTCCACCCTTCCCTGTGGGGTGGCAGCCGTGCCGACGTGGCGCAACGCACACGGTGATCGGTACGTGGGCATTCGACTGACACGGGCCCGACCGGGAGAATGGCCCGGGATCCGGGCCGGTCGTGCCGGATGCCCAGGGCTGTCGTTGTTTCAGGTGACGGTGCGCGACCCTCCACCCCGCACGGGTGCTTGCCGGTACGGGCGGGGGGCCGGGCCGTCCACCGCGACCGGGCAGCCCCGGAGGTTGGACGTGGGGTGGGCCGGCACGCGGCTCCGTCCCGGGAGCGGGCGGTGCGCCTCGGTCGGCGACCGGGTCGCCAAGGACGCGCAAGCGGCCTGGAAGGAGTATGAGATGACCGACGGCGGTCAGATCCCCAGCGAGGGTCAGCCGGAGCACCTGCTCCCCGAGACCGGGACCGACCCGGCGCAGGGAGGTGGCGGGTGGGGCACGGCTCCCGTCGGCCAGGCCGTCCCGGTGGCAGCCGGCGGTGCCGTCTACCACTTCATCGACCAGCCCGACGACGAGGACGACGTGCTGCTGATGCCCGGTCCGCAGGGCTCCTGGAGCGACGCCGCGACGCCGGCCGTCCCGCTCGGCGAGGCGATGCTGCCGGCCGGCGGGTTCGCCGCCCCGGGGTACCCGGTGGCCGAGGCCGGCCGGCCCGCCCCGCAGGTGCCGCCGGCCCAGTCCGCCGAGGCGGCCGCGCCGGTCGCCCACGCCGTTCCCGCCGCCCCGGTGGCGCCGCCGGTCCCCGTGGCCGGGCAGCCGACCGGGACCCCGGTCGAGCCCTCCTGGCCGCCGCTGGAGCCGCCGGCGGCGCAGACCGCCGAGCCGGTGGCCGCTCCCGTGGTGGTCGAGCTGCCCGGCCAGGCCCAGCCGGTGGCCGCCGCCCAGCAGGCCCGGCGTCCGCTGCACGCGGGCCCGCCGATCCCGGACCCCTCGCTGATGACCGGTCAGGTGCCGGTCCGTTCGCTCGCCGACCGCGGCCCGTCCGCGCCCGGCGGCACCCCGCCGCACGGCGTGCCGCTGGTGGCCGTGCCGGGCGGCACGCCGGCGCACGGCGTGCCCGGGGTGACCGCCCCGGTGCCGGTCCCGGCGCAGTCGGCCGCCGCGGAGCCGGTGGCGCAGGCGGTGCCGGTGACCGTGCCGGCCGCGGCGCCGACCGAGCCGGTCGCGGTCGCGCCGGTCGGCCAGGGCGTGCCGGTCGCGGCCGCCGCCGCTCCGGTCGAGCAGCCGGTGCCGGTGGTCCCGGTCGAGGTGGCGGCGGTGCCGGCGCAGACCGTGGCCGAGCCCGTGCCCGCCGTCGCGGTCGCGCCGGTCGAGGTGCCGGCCGTCGAGGCGCCCGCCGCTCCCGTCCCTGCGCCCGTCGAGCCGCAGCAGCCGGTGGCCGAGGCCGCTGCCGAGGCCGGGCCGGTCCCGGCCGAGCCGGTGGTCGAGGCCGCCGCCGCGCCGCCCGTTGCCGCCGAGCAGCACGCCGCGCCCGCGGCCCCGCACCCCGGTCACCCGCGCCGGATCGCCGCCTTCCTGGCCGACCCGGCCCCGCTCGGCCTCGCCGTGATGGACGCGCCGGTCGCCGAGGCCGTGCCCGGCCAGGGCCGACCGCTCGCCGAGCAGCAGCCGGTCCCCGTCGAGGCCGTGCCGGTCGAGCAGGCCGTCCGGCCCGAGGCGCCCGCCGGGGCCGAGCAGGCCGTCGCCGTCGAGCAGCCCGCGGCCGTGGCGCCGGTGATCGCCGCCGAGCCGCAGCCGGTCGCCGTCGGCGCCGTTGCCGTCGAGCAGCCCGCCGCCGAACAGCAGCCCGCCGCCGAGCCGGTGGCCGCCGAGCCGGCGCCCGCCGAGGCGCCGGTCACCGAGGCCCCGGTCACCGAGACCCCGGTCGCTGAGGCCCCCGCCGCGGTCGAGCCGACCGCCGAGCCGACCGGGCCCGCCGAGCCCGAGGGCCCCCGCCCGCCGGCCGCCCCCGGCTACGACGAGGCGATGCGCGAGGCCGTCCACCAGGTGATGCGCGAGCGCCGCGACATCCGCAACGGCTTCCGCCCCGACCCCGTCCCGCACGAGGTGCTGCTGCGCGTCCTGGAGGCGGCCCACACCGCCCCCAGCGTCGGCTACTCGCAGCCCTGGGACTTCGTGGTGATCAGATCCACCGAGACCCGGCGCAAGATGCACGAGCTGGCGGCCCGTCAGCGCGAGGCCTACGCCGACTCGCTGCCCAAGGGCCGGGCCAAGCAGTTCAAGGAAATCAAGATCGAGGCCATCCTCGACACCCCGGTGAACATCGTGGTGACCGCCGACCGCACCCGTGGCGGCCGGCACACCCTGGGCCGCCACACCCAGCCGCAGATGGCGCCCTACTCGGCCGCCCTCGCGGTGGAGAACCTCTGGCTCGCGGCCCGGGCCGAGGGCCTGGGCGTCGGCTGGGTGAGCTTCTTCGACGAGGAGGAGATGGTCCGCGAGCTCGGCCTGCCCGAGCACCTGGAGGTGGTGGCCTACCTCTGCGTCGGCTACGTGGACGCCTTCCCGGACGAGCCCGAGCTGCAGCAGCAGGGGTGGGCCAAGCGCCGCCCGCTCTCCTGGGTGGTGCACGAGGAGCAGTACGGCAACCGCGCGCTGCCCGGCGAGGAGCCGCACAGCCTGCTCGCCGACACCCTGCGCACCATCCGCCCGCTGGACGCCAAGGCGCTCGGCGAGGCCTGGGACCGGCAGAAGCGGATGACCAAGCCGGCCGGCTCGCTCGGCATGCTGGAGATCATCTCGGCCCAGCTGTCCGGCCTGTCCCGCAAGTGCCCGCCGCCGGTCCCGGAGCCCGCCTGCGTCGCGATCTTCGCCGGTGACCACGGCGTGCACGCCCAGGGCGTCACCCCGTGGCCGCAGGAGGTCACCGCGCAGATGGTGGCCAACTTCCTGGCCGGCGGCGCGGTGGTCAACTCCTTCGCCGCCCAGGTCGGCGCCGAGGTCTGCGTGGTCGACGTGGGCGTCAAGGCCGAGCTGCCGGACGCGATCCAGCAGGGCCGCACCACCGGCCTGCTGCCGCGCAAGGTCAAGCCCGGCACCGACGACATGACCCAGGGCCCCGCGATGACCCGCGAGGAGGCGCTCAAGGCCGTCGAGGTCGGCATCGAGACCGCCCGCGACCTGGTCGCGGCCGGCAACAAGATCCTGATCACCGGGGACATGGGCATCGCCAACACCACCGCGTCGGCGGCGCTGATCTCGGTGATCACCGGCGCCGACCCGGCCGAGGTGACCGGGCGCGGCACCGGCATCGACGACGAGACGCACGCCCGCAAGGTCGAGGTGATCCGCCGCGCGCTGGAGCTGCACCGGCCGGACCCGGCCGACCCGATCGGCGTACTGGCGGCCGTCGGCGGCCTGGAGCACGCCGCGATCGCCGGCTTCCTGCTCGGCGCCGCCTCGCTGCGCACCCCGGTGATCCTGGACGGCGTGATCGCCGGTTCGGCCGCGCTGATCGCCAAGGCCATCGCCCCCGAGGTGCTGGCCGCCTGCATCGCCGGCCACCGGTCCGCCGAGCCGGGCCACCAGGCGGCGCTGGCCAAGCTCGGCCTGCGCCCGCTGATCGACCTGGACCTGCGCCTCGGCGAGGGCACCGGCGCGCTGCTGGCCCTGCCGCTGGTGCAGAGTGCGGCCCGGGCGATGCACGATGTAGCCACCTTCGACTCCGCCGGGGTCACCGAGAAGGGCTGAGTCCCGAGCGATACCCCCGTGCCGGCCCGAGGGCGCGCCGGCACGGGGTTCGTCCTACCCGAACCCTCACCGCCCCCCAGGAGCTCCTCCGATGAACGCGCCCAACCCGCACCCGTCCACCGCGGGCCTGACCCCCTACCCCGTCGGCCTGCTGCTGGCCGGGCGCCGCGTGGTGGTGGTCGGCGGCGGCCAGGTGGCCCAGCGCCGCCTGCCCGCGCTGATCGCGGCCGGTGCCGTGGTCCACCTGGTCTCGCCCGGCACCACCCCCGCCGTGCAGGCGATGGCCGACGCCGGCGAGCTCACCTGGCACCGGCGCGGCTACGCCGAGGGCGACCTGGCGGACGCCTGGTACGTGCTGGTGGCCACCGACGACCACGCGGTGAACGAGGCGGTCAGCGCCGAGGCCGAACAGCGCCGGATCTTCTGCTCGCGCAGCGACGACGCGGCCGCGGCCTCCGCCTGGACCCCGGCCAGCGGCCACGACGACGCGGGCACCACGGTGGCCGTGCTCACCGGCGACCCGCGCCACTCGGCCGCCCTGCGCACCACCATCGTGGAGGGCCTGCGGGACGGCACCCTGAGCGCCCGCCAGTTCCGCAAGCGGGCCGCCGGGGTGGCGCTGGTCGGCGGCGGCCCCGGCGACCCCGACCTGATCACGGTGCGCGGCCGTCGACTGCTGGCCGACGCCGACGTGGTGGTGGCCGACCGGCTGGCCCCGCGCGAGCTGCTGGCCGAGCTGGCGCCGCACGTCGAGGTGGTGGACGCCTCCAAGATCCCGTACGGCCGGTTCATGGCCCAGGAGGCGATCAACCGGACCCTGGTCGAGCACGCCAAGGCGGGCAAGTTCGTGGTCCGGCTCAAGGGCGGCGACCCCTACGTGTACGGGCGCGGCGGCGAGGAGCTGCTGGCCTGCGCCGAGGCGGGGGTCCCGGTCACCGTGGTGCCGGGCATCTCCAGCTCGATCAGCGTGCCGGCCGCGGCCGGGATCCCGGTCACCCACCGCGGGATGACCCACGAGTTCACCGTGGTCTCCGGCCACGTCGGCCCGGACGACCCGCGCTCGCTGGTCAACTGGGACGCACTGGCCGGGATGTCCGGCACCCTGGTGCTGCTGATGGCCGTGGACAAGATCGGCGCGATAGCCGCCCGCCTGATGGCCGGCGGCCGCAGCGCCGGGACCCCGGTCGCGGTGGTCCAGGAGGGCACCACGGCCGGGCAGCGGCGGATCGACGCCACCCTCGGCACGGTGGCCGACGTGGTCGCCGCCGAGCAGGTCCGCCCGCCGGCCGTGATCGTGGTCGGTGAGGTGGTCCACGTGCTCGACCCCGCCACCCGTAGCCGACCCACCGTCGAGTAAAGGCACCCATGTCCCGCCCCAGCACCGTCACCGACCCGCGCGACCCCCGGCTCGCCGACTACACCGACCTGACCGACGTCGAACTGCGCCGCCGCCGCGAGCCCGCGGAGGGCCTGTTCATCGCCGAGGGCGAGAAGGTGATCCGGCGGGCCCTGGCGGCCGGCTACCGGATGCGGTCGATGCTGCTCACCGCCAAGTGGCTGGACGTGATGGCCGACCTGATCGAGGCCGCCGAGGCACCGGTGCACCTGGTCGAACCCGCCCTGGCCGAACGGGTCACCGGGTACCACGTGCACCGGGGCGCGCTCGCCTCGATGGAGCGCAAGCCGCTGCCCGGCGCCGCCGAGGTGCTGGCGGGGGCCCGTCGGGTGGCGGTGCTGGAGGGCCTGGTGGACCACACCAACCTGGGCGCGATCTTCCGCAGCGCGGCGGCGCTGGGGATGGAGGCGGTGCTGCTCTCGCCGGACTGCGCCGACCCGCTGTACCGGCGGGCCGTCAAGACCTCGATGGGCGCGGTCTTCTCGGTGCCCTACGCCCGCCTCGACCCGTGGCCCGGCGCGCTCGGGGTGTTGCGCGGGGCGGGCTTCGAGCTGCTCGCCCTGACCCCGGGCGAGGGCTCGGTGACGCTCGCCGAGGCCGCGCCCCACCTGCTCCCCAAGGCCGCCCTGATGCTCGGCGCGGAGGGCGACGGGCTGACCCGCCAGGCCCTGGCGGCGGCCACCCGGCGGGTCCGGATCCCGATGTCCCACAACATCGACTCGCTCAACGTGGGTGCGGCCGCCGCCATCGCCTTCTACGCGGTCAACCCGGGCTGACCGCGGGTCACCACGCCTGCTCCCGGGTGCGGGCCCAGTCCGTCCAGGCCGTCACCCAGAGGGCGCGCAGGTCGGCCAGCCGGTCCGCGGGGAGGTACTGCTGGGCGGCCCAGTAGCGCTCCCAGAGCGCCTGGGCCGGCTCGCTGGCCACCGGCTGGCGCAGGCCCACGTGGCGCAGCAGTTCCTCCAGCGCCGCCGTCCGCGGGCCGTCCGGTTCGGTGAACCACGGCACGTGGCGGCGCAGTTCGGCCAGCTGCCCGACCAGCGAGGCGATCAGCCGCTCGGCCCGCTCCGGGCCGCAGCCCAGCACCCGGTCCAGCTCGACGACCGCCCGCCGGCCCAGCGCCCGGTAGGCCGGACCGGCGTCGGGGGCACCGGGCAGGAAGGTCTCCAGGAAGGCCCGCACCGCGGCGATCCCGCCGGCCGGCGGCAGTCGCGGCTCCGGCCCGGCCCAGGGCGCCGCCGTGGCCAGCCGCACCAGCCGGCTCCGGTCGCCCAGGTACGGCAGCAGGTCGCGCACCGGCCCGGTCTCCACGTCCAGCGGCTCCACCGCCCGGCCCAGCACGGTCACCGCCTGCCGGTCCGCCCGCAGCCCCAGCGCCCAGACGTCGCCCGCCCGGCACAGCTCGCCCACCGCGGCCCCGCCGGCCGGCAGCGGACCGAACTCCGGCTCCGCGCCCGGCTCCAGCAGCCGCTCCCGGCGCAGCTCGGCGAGCAGGTCGGTCCGCTGGTCGGCGCTTCCCGGTGCCCTGGTGGTGACCGCCAGGAACACCGCGCCCGCCCGCCGCGGCTCGCCGTAGAGCAGTTGCACCGAGACCGTCGCACCGTCCCTGGTCTCCCACCGGGCCAGCCGGGCCGGGAGCACCACCGGTCTGTGCAGGCCGTGCACCGGGAAGGGCGGACTGGCGGCGAACTCGCCCAGCGTGCGCTGCCGTTCGGTCTCACCCGCGGGCTGCGGCGGTATCCGTTCCATGCGCAGAGTCTGCCACCGCTCACGCAGCGTCAGAAGGGCGGTGCGGCAACTCTCCCGTTTCCTGGCAGGTTCCCGGCGTTCAGCCCCCGGTACCGCCGGACACCCCGGCCCCGGGCCAGGACTCGTCCAGCGTCCCGTCCGGCCGCACCGCGTAGCGGGTGGTGGTGGTCGCCCCGGTCTGGGTGACCCGCTCCTCGCGGGTCAGCGCGCCCTCGTCCAGCCGCCAGGTGGCGGTGGACTGCGGGTCGGCCGCCGAGCTGCGCGCGGTCAACAGGGTGGGGGAGTCCGGGGCGAAGGCGAACAGCTCCACCAGGTCCACCGGCACCGACCCGTCGGTGCGGCGCAGCACCACCAGTTCGGCCGGCGCCCCGCGGTACCGGGCCGGCAGCACCGCGCTCAGCGCGACCTGCGGGGAGCCGGCCGAGCGGCCGTCGTGCAGCTGGATCGCCGGGCCGCCGGACGGGTCCGGGTAGCTGCGGTTCGGCCAGTCCACCGGCGGCACCGGACCCGGGGCGGGCCCGAACCCGGCCGGCAGCGGCGAGCCGCTGGTGCGCGCGGCGGGCGCCAGCGGCGCCGAGGACTGCGCCCCGCCCGCCGACAGACCGTCCGCCGACAGCCCGATCGCCGGACCCGCCGTGCCCACCTGGTCCCCGGAGCTCGGCTGGGCGGCGGCCGGCGGCCGCAGCCCCTGCGCGTGCCGGTTCTGGCAGCCCTGGGCGGCCGCGATCGCCAGCGCCACGCCGAGGGTGACGGTGACGAAGACGACCAGCCGCTGCCGGCG
>NZ_JBHYKG010000074.1:0-30215 GCF_042741245.1 Kitasatospora sp. NPDC058965 | reverse complement strand
GGGCCGGGCCCCGGGTCGGACTCAGGCCTTGCGGAGCTGGAAGGTCAGACCGGCACCCTCGTCGGTGAAGGTCTCCGACTCCCAGTCGGCCGGGCCCTGGGCGAAGTCGGTGGCCAGCACCTCGTCGGCGACCAGCGCGCCGTGCTCGGTGACGGCGGCCACCGTCTCCTCGGTCGCGGACTGCCAGCGGAGCACGATCCGGTCCGCCACGTCGAGGCCGGAGTTCTTCCGGGCCTCCTGGATCTGGCGGATCGCGTCGCGGGCGATGCCGAGCAGCTTGAGCTCGGGGGTGATCGCCAGGTCCAGCGCCACGGTGGCGCCGGACTCGTTGGCCACCGCCCAGCCCTCGCGCGGGGTCTCGGTGATGACCACCTCGTCGGGGGAGAGGGTCACGGTCTCCCCGTCGAGCTGCACCGAGGTCCGGCCCGAGGCCCGCAGCTCGGCGGCGAGCTGCGCGGCGTCGGCCGCGGCCACCGCCTTGGCCACCTCCTGCACGCCCTTGCCGAACCGCTTGCCGAGCGCGCGGAAGTTCGCCTTGGCGGTGGTGTCCACCAGCGAACCGCCGACCTGCGCGAGCGACTCCAGCGCGGCGACGTTGAGCTCCTCGGCGATCTGCGCCCGCAGGTCGGCCGGCAGCTCCTCCCAGCCCTGGGCCGCGATCAGCGCGCGGGAGAGCGGCTGGCGGGTCTTCACCCCGGACTCGGCGCGGGTGGCCCGGCCGAGCTCGACCAGCCGGCGCACCAGCGCCATGTGCCGGGACAGCGCCGGGTCGATCAGCGCCTCGTCCGCCACCGGCCAGGACGCCAGGTGCACCGAGACCGGCGCCGCGGGGTCGACCGGGACGACCAGGTCCTGCCAGACCCGCTCGGTGATGAACGGGGTGAGCGGGGCCATCAGCCGGGTCACCGTCTCCAGCGCCTCGTGCAGGGTGGCCAGCGCCGCCGCGTCGCCCTGCCAGAACCGGCGGCGGCCGCGCCGCACGTACCAGTTGGACAGGTCGTCGACGAAGCCGGAGAGCAGCTTGCCGGCCCGCTGGGTGTCGTAGTCCTCCAGCGCCGCGTCGGTCTCCTTGACCAGCTGGTGCAGCTCGGAGAGCACCCAGCGGTCCAGCTGCGGCCGGTCGGCGGGCGCCGGGTCGGAAGCGCTCGGCGCCCAGCCGGCGGTCCGGGCGTACAGCGCCTGGAAGGCGACGGTGTTCCAGTAGGTCAGCAGGGTCTTGCGGACCACCTCCTGGATGGTGCCGTGGCCGACCCGGCGGGCCGACCAGGGCGAGCCGCCGGCCGCCATGAACCAGCGCACCGCGTCGGCGCCGTGCTGGTCCATCAGCGGGATCGGCTGCAGGATGTTGCCCAGGTGCTTGGACATCTTGCGGCCGTCCTCGGCCAGGATGTGGCCCAGGCAGACGACGTTCTCGTAGGAGGACTTGTCGAAGACCAGGGTGCCGACCGCCATCAGCGTGTAGAACCAGCCGCGGGTCTGGTCGATCGCCTCGGAGATGAACTGCGCAGGGTAGCGCTTCTCGAACAGCTCCTTGTTCTGGTACGGGTAGCCGTACTGGGCGAACGGCATCGAGCCCGAGTCGTACCAGGCGTCGATCACCTCGGGCACCCGGGTGGCGGTGCCGGCGCACTGCGGGCAGGCGAAGGTGACCTCGTCGATGAACGGGCGGTGCGGGTCGAGCGCGCTCTGGTCGGTGCCGGTCAGCTCGCCCAGCTCGGCCAGCGAGCCGACGCAGGTGAGGTGGTCCTCCTCGCAGCGCCAGATCGGCAGCGGGGTGCCCCAGTACCGGTTGCGGGACAGCGCCCAGTCGATGTTGTTGTTCAGCCAGTCGCCGAAGCGGCCGTGCTTGACCGTCTCCGGGTACCAGTTGGTGGCCTCGTTCTCCCGGATCATCGCGTCCTTGACGGCGGTGGTCCGGATGTACCAGGACGGCTGCGCGTAGTAGAGCAGCGCGGTGTGGCAGCGCCAGCAGTGCGGGTAGCTGTGCTCGTAGGGGAGGTGACGGAACAGCAGGTCACGGGCCGACAGGTCGGCGACCAGCGCCTCGTCGGCCTTCTTGAAGAAGACCCCGCCGACCAGCGGGACGTCGGCGGCGAAGGTGCCGTCCGCCTCGACCGGGTTGACCACCGGCAGGCCGTACTTGCGGCAGGTCGCCAGGTCGTCGGCGCCGAAGGCCGGGGCCTGGTGGACGATGCCGGTGCCGTCCTCGGTGGTCACGTAGTCGGCGTTGAGCACGTAGTGCGCGTCCGGACCCCCCTCGACAGGAGGAATGGCGACCAGCTCGAACGGGCGCCGGTAGGCCCAGCGCTCCATCTCGGCACCGGTGAAGGACTCGCCGGTCGGCTCCCAGCCCTCGCCGAGCGCCTTGGCGAGCAGCGGCTCGGCCACCACCAGCTGCTCGGTGCCGTCGGTGGCGACCACGTAGGTCACCTCCGGGTGCACCGCGGCGGCGGTGTTGGAGACCAGGGTCCACGGGGTGGTGGTCCACACCAGCAGCGCGGCCCGGCCGGCCAGCGGGCCGCTGGTGAGCGGGAACTTCACGAACACCGAGGGGTCGACCACGGTCTCGTAGCCCTGGGCCAGCTCGTGGTCGGACAGGCCGGTGCCGCAGCGCGGGCACCAGGGCGCCACCCGGTGGTCCTGGACCAGCAGGCCCTTCTCGAAGATCTGCTTCAGCGACCACCAGACCGACTGGATGTAGGACGGGTCCATGGTCCGGTAGGCCTGGTCCAGGTCGACCCAGTAGCCCATCCGCTCGGTGAGCTTCACGAACTCGTCGGTGTGCCGGGTCACCGACTCGCGGCACTTGGCGTTGAACTCGGCGATGCCGTACTTCTCGATCTCCGGCTTGCCGGAGAAGCCCAGCTCCTTCTCCACCGCGAGCTCCACCGGCAGGCCGTGGCAGTCCCAGCCGGCCTTGCGGGCCACGTGGTAGCCCTTCATGGTGCGGTAGCGCGGGAAGACGTCCTTGAAGACGCGGGCCTCGATGTGGTGCGCGCCCGGCATGCCGTTGGCGGTCGGCGGGCCCTCGTAGAAGACCCACTCGGGACGGCCCTCGGACTGCTCCAGGCTGCGCCGGAACACCTTCTGGTCGCGCCAGAAGTCGAGGATGCCGTGCTCCAGGGCGGGCAGGTCGACCTGGGCGGGGACGGGGTTGTACGTGGTCACTGCGCCTCCGGCGGATGCGTGGACGGGCATTCCGACGGAGGGACGAGGCAGCGTGCGCCCCGCGGTACCACCCTCCTTGGCCGCCGCGTACCGCCGACGGCCCACTCCTTGGGTTTGCGGCCGGGTCTACTGGGCCCGAGGGGGCCGTTCTTCCGGCGGCTCCGGGGTGATCTTCCCGCCGCGCACACCCCCGGGCTCGCACCGTCCCCGGGTCGCTCGTGGCTGCGTACGTCGGTACTCGTCCCATCTGCGCCTTGCCGGCCCAGTCTATAGGGCCCGCGCAACCGGATTGGGCCAGCCGCGCGGGCGCCCGAGGTCAGCGGGGGTTAGCCGCTGGTGATCTGGGCACAACCCTGTCACTGCCCGGCCGTCGGAGTCGCCGACGGCTGCCCGAGTGGGATCGCCGATGGGCATCGGTATGTCCCGTTGTGACCGGATTCGATCAGGATTATCGTTCCGGCACCAGTGGCCGACGGGAACCGTCGGCCGGAGTCATTCGTAGATGGGGTCGAAGCCATGGCTGAGAAGGCATCGGGCACGGGAACCGCCACCAGGCGGGTCCGGAAGGCCGTGGCAGGCGACCAAGGGGAGGGTTCCGTGACCACGACACGGCGGAAGACCAGCACCACCACCGGGCGGGGTGCGGCCACCAGCCGTAACCACACCCCGGCCGGCAGCGGCGCGCGCGCCACTGCCCAGGTGGCCGGTGCGGAGTCGGTGGACCCGGCCGAGCTGCCGGTCCGCCAGGGGGAGGAGCCGTGGACGGCGGCCGAGGTCGCCGAGGTGCACGCCGAGCTGAACAGCGAGCTGGTCCGGCTGCGGGAGGAGATCGAGGCCGCCGAGGCCGCGCTCACCGGCCTGATGCGGGACTCCAACGACGGCGCCGGGGACGACCAGGTGGACGCCGGCACCAAGAACATCAACCGGGAGAGCGAGCTCGCGCTCGCCAACAACGCCCGGGACATGCTGGACCAGACCGAGCGCGCGCTGGCCCGGCTGGAGGGCGTCGGCTTCGGCGACTGCGAGTCCTGCGGGCAGGCGGTCGGCAAGGCCCGGCTGCAGGCCTTCCCGCGCGCCACCCTCTGCGTCTCCTGCAAGGCGAAGCAGGAGCGCCGCTGAGGCTGCCGCCCCGGGGCCGCCGCCGGCGGGGGAGCCGCGGCGGTCCGGGGCCCGGGGTCGAGCCGGTGCGGGCCACGCGTGCCGTACCCTCGACCCCGTACCATCGGCCCCCTTTTTCGGCAGCGGAGCGGATCATCACTACCTCAGGTTCTCCCCAGACCCAGGACGAGCCCACCGGGCCCGTCGAGGCCGAGCTGCCCGACGCCCCGGCGGCCGCCGCCGAAGCGGCCGGTCCGGACGAACCGGTCGAGGAGACCGGCGGGTCCAGCGCCGTCACGGGCGGCAAGGCGGGCGGGCGCCGCCGCCGGCTCGGCGTGCTCTTCACCGTCGCGCTGCTGGCCTACCTGATCGACCTCGGCAGCAAGCTGCTGGTGGTCGCCAAGCTGGAGGGCCGCTCGCCGATCCGGATCATCGGTGACGTGATGACGCTCCAGGTGATCCGCAACCCCGGCGCCGCCTTCGGCATGGGCCAGACCCTGACCATCGTCTTCACCCTGATCGCGGCCGCCGTGATCGTGGTGATCTGGCGGATCTCGCGCCGGCTCTACAGCCTGCCCTGGGCGATCGCCCTGGGCCTGCTGCTGGGCGGGGCGCTGGGCAACCTGACCGACCGCCTGTTCCGGGCCCCCGGCGTGCTGCGCGGGCACGTGGTGGACTTCATCTCGGTCCAGCACTTCGCGGTCTTCAACCTGGCCGACTCGGCGATCGTCTGCGGCGGCGTGCTGGTGGTGCTGCTCTCCTTCCGCGGCAGCAACCCGGACGGCTCCACCCACCGCACCGCGGCCTGAGCCCCGCGCCCGGCCGGGAGCCCGCGCCCGGTGCGGCATACTCGTACGGGTGAGTACCGCAGCGCAGATCCGCACGCTTCCCGTTCCGGACGGCCTCGAGGGCGAGCGTCTCGACGCCGCCCTCGCCCGCATGTTCGGCTTCTCCCGGACGAAGGCCGCCGAGTTGGCCGCCGAGGGCAAGGTCCGGATCGACGGCACCACGGTCGGGAAGTCCGAGCGGGTCACCGCCGGCGCCTGGCTGGAGGTCGAGATGCCGGCCCCCGCCGCCCCGGTCCAGGTGGTGCCGCAGCACGTCGAGGGCATGCGGATCGTCCACGACGACCAGGACATCGTGCTGGTGGACAAGCCGGTCGGGGTGGCCGCCCACCCCTCCCCGGGCTGGACCGGGCCGACCGTGATCGGCCACCTGGCCGCCGCCGGCTACCGGATCTCCACCTCAGGCGCGGCCGAGCGCCAGGGCATCGTGCACCGGCTGGACGTCGGCACCTCCGGGCTGATGGTGGTGGCCAAGTCCGAGCGCGCCTACACCGACCTCAAGCGGCAGTTCCACGACCGGATCACCGAGAAGCGCTACCACACCCTGGTGCAGGGCCACCCGGACCCGATGAGCGGCACGGTGGACGCGCCGATCGGCCGCCACCCCAGCTCCGACTGGAAGTGGGCGGTGACCCGGGACGGCAAGCCCTCGGTCACCCACTACGACCTGATCGAGGCCTACCGGGCCGCCTCGCTGCTGGCGATCAAGCTGGAGACCGGCCGCACCCACCAGATCCGGGTGCACATGTCGGCGCTGCGCCACCCCTGCGTGGGCGACCTGACCTACGGCGCCGACCCGACGCTGGCCAAGCGGCTGGGCCTGACCCGGCAGTGGCTGCACGCGGTCTCGCTGGGCTTCGAGCACCCCGCCGACGGCGAGTGGGTGGAGTTCTCCAGCGAGTACCCGGACGACCTGCGCGCGGCGCTGGACGCCATCGCGGCCGAGAGCTGACGGGGGCCCGGGTGGAGATCAGGGTCGCCGCCGCGGAGGCCGACCTGGCGCTGGCCAGGCAGGTCCGCCGCGAGGTCTTCGTGGTCGAGCAGGAGATCCCGGAGGAGCTGGAGTACGACGCGCTCGACGCCACCTCCACGCACCTGCTGGCCGTCGCCGCCGACGGCGCGCCGCTCGGCACCGCCCGGCTGATCAGCGGTGCCGAGGCGTACGGACTCACCGGGGTGGCCGACCGGGTGCTGCTCGGCCGGCTCGCGGTGGTCAAGGCCGCCCGCGGCACCGGCCTGGGCGCGGCCCTGGTGCGCGCGGTGGAGCAGGCCGGCCGCGAGCGCGGCGCCAAGGAGTGCGAGCTGCACGCCCAGGTGCAGGCGCTCGGCTTCTACGAGCGGCTCGGCTACGCCGCCGAGGGTCCGGTCTACGACGACGCCGGGATCCCGCACCGGACCATGGTCCGCACCCTCTGAGCCGTACCCCCGTTCGGGCCCGGCGGCGCTGCCACTACGCTCTGGGGCGGCACGAGCCACCGACCCGGACGGGGGACCTGATGCGCTACCTGGTGCGCGACCGCATATTCGCCTTCCACGAAGAGGCCTGGATCGAGACCGAGCACCGGGAGAAGGTCTACCGGGTCAACAAGAAGCTGCTGCGGCTGCGCAGCACCTTCCACTTCGTGGACCCCGACGGGAACGTCGCCGCCTCCATCGTGCGCAAGGCCCTGACGATCCACCACACGATCCTGATCAAGCACCAGGGCGAGCACATCGCCAAGATCAGCAAGCGGATGTTCTCGTTCTTCGGCGACCGGTTCAAGGTCAAGCTGGCGGACGGGCGGCGGCTGAAGATCGTCGGCAACTACTGGGACCGCGAGTTCGACATCCAGCACGACGGCACCACGCTGGCGCACATCTCGCGGCGCTGGTTCAGCCTGCGCGACACCTGGGCGGTGGACGTGCTGACCCAGCAGGACGCCACCCTGCTGCTGGTGCTGGCGGTCTGCGTGGACCACACGCTGGAGGACCTGCGCGAGGAGCGCTAGGTCCCGTCGGTGCGGATCCGGGGCAGCGCCTCGGGGTGCTCGGTGCGCAGGTAGGCGATCAGGTCCTCGCGGACCGTGGCGCGCAGTTCGAAGGTCTCCTCCGGGCTGCGCGCGGTCATGGTGGCGCGCACCACGATGGTGCTCGGGGTGGCGTCCACCACCCACAGCGCCCACTCCTGGCCGTCCCAGTGGCTGCTGGCGGCCAGCGTCCCGCGCAGCCGCTCGCGCAGCGCGGGCACCGGGGTGGCGTGGTCGAGGTGGAGCAGCACCGAGGCGAGCAGGCCCGGGTCCCGCCGGGTCCAGTTCTCGAACGGCTTGCTGACGAAGTAGGAGACCGGCACGATCAGCCGCCGGTAGTCCCACAGCCGCACCACCAGGTAGGAGAGGGTGATCTCCTCCACGGTGCCCTGCTGGCCCTCCACCACCACGGTGTCGCCGATCCGCACGGTGTCGCTGAACGCGATCTGCAGGCCGGCGAAGAAGTTGCCCAGGGTGCCCTGGGCGGCCACGCCGGCCACGATGCCGATGATGCCGGCCGAGGCGAGCAGGCTGGCGCCGATGGTCCGGGCCGCGGTGAAGGTCAGCAACATCACCGCCACGGTGACCACCGCGATCAGCGCACCGACCACCCGGCGCAGCATGCCCAGCTGGGTGCGCACCCGCTGCAGCCGGGCCGGGTCCCCGGCGGTGGTCTCGTAGCGCAGCAGCACCGCCTCCAGGGCGGCGGCGGTGATCCGGACCACCAGCCAGCCGGTGGCCGCGATGGCGGCCAGCAGCAGGGCGTGCCGCAGGTCGGGGTCGTCCACCAGGTGGGGTGCGGCGAGCAGCAGCCAGAAGCCCACCACCAGCTGGAGCGGGACCCGGCAGCGGCGCAGCGACGCCCAGAGCGGCGAGCGGGGGTGCCGGGCGGCGGCCCGCTGCAGGGACCGGTCCACCAGCCACCCGATGGCCAGGGTGACCGCGGCGACCGGGAGCAGGGTCAGCAGGAGCCGGAGCACACGGTCACGATACGCCGCCGAAGTGGACAAACCGTCCCATTGCTGACCCGGTGTCAGGCGGGCACCGCCGACCACCGGCGGGCGCTACGGTTGCCGGGATCAGCAGCTGTCCCTGGAGGCGCAGATGGCGACCGAGACCACCGACCCGGCCGACAGACCCGGGCCCGCACCGGACCCCGCCGCGGAGCCGGTCGGCCGCCGGCTGCTCCGGCTGCGGACCGAGCGCGGGCTGACCCAGCGCGCGGTGGCCGAGCCCGCGTACACCGCCGCGTACGTCTCCACCGTGGAGGCCGGCAAGGCCCGCCCGTCCGAGGCGGCGCTGCGGCACTTCGCCGAGCGGCTGGGGGTCAGCGCGCGGGAGCTGGCCACCGGCCGGTCCGAGCGGCTGGCCGGCGAGCTGCGGCTGCGACTGACCGACGCCCGGCAGCTGCTCAGCGCCGGCGAGCCGGCCCGGGCGGCCGAGCGGTACGCCGCGCTGGCCCGCGAGGCGCAGCAGGCGGAGCTGCCCGCCGAGCAGGCCGCCGCGCTGACCGGGCTCGGTGACTGCGCGTTGGAGGCCGGGGAGCTGGACCGGGCGGCCGAGGTGTTCCAGCAGGCCGAACTGCTGCTGGTGGGCCACCCGCTGCCGCAGCGGGTGCCGGCGATCCGCGGGCGGGCGGTGGCGCACCTGCTCGCCGGGGACCTGCGGTACTCCTGCTACCTGCTGGAGTCGGCGATCGACCGGCTGAACGCGACCGGGCTCTCCGACCCGGCGGCGCTGGTGCTGCTCTACTCCACGGTGATCGCGCCCTACCTGGACCTCGGCGCGCCGGCCCGGGCGGCGCGCGCCGCCGAGCTGGCCCTGGCGCTGGCCCCGCAGGTGGACGACCCGGCGCTGGTGGCCCGGATGCACCGCGGCGTGGCGCGCACCCTGCTGGCCGAGGGGCGCCCGGCGGAGGCCGACGCCTCGCTGGTCCGGGCCCAGGAGATGTACCAGCAGCTGGGCCTGCGCACCGAATTGGCGCACTGCCACTGGATGCGCGGCTACCTGAGCGCCCAGGAGGGGGACGCCGCGCAGGCCGAGCGCGAGCTGCGCACCGCCCGCGAGCTGCTGGCCCGCCCGCGCGGCTCGCTGTACACGGCGCAGTTGGACGTCGAACTGGCCGACGTGCTGCGCCGCCGCGGCCACGGCGAGGAGGCGGCCGCACTGCTGGCCCGGCTGCCGGAGACCGTCGGCCCGGTGCACCGCGCGGCCGCGCACCGGCTGCGCGGCCTGATGGCGCAGGACGCGGCGGACCCGGCGGCCGCCGAGGCCGAGTACCGGTCGGCGCTCGCGCTGCTGGAGCCGACCGGCGCCACCGGCGACCTGGCCGACCTGTGCCGGCTGCTCGGCGACCTGCTGCGCCGCACCGGCCGTCCCGAGGAGGCGCTGGACACCTACCGGCTGGGCCTCACCCACCTCACCACCAGGGGCACCACCACGCTGGGCCCGCCGCCGACCGATCCGCCGGGGGTGGACGCCCAGTCCGCTCCCAGCCGGGATGGTTAGGATCACTTCCCGTGGAGCTGCGGGGACGGATCAGGATGACGCGGCGTCGGGTGCTGGCCCTCGGGCTGGCGCTGGCGGCGGTGGTCGGCATCGGCGGGGCCGCGGTCGCGCTCGGCGGTGAGCAACCGGTCCGGGTGGAGAGCCGCTTCCTCAGCATGCCCGAGGCGCCGGGCAGCAGTGCCACGGTGTCGATCGACACCTCCTTCTTCACCACCGGCAGCTCGCCGCGCCCCGCCGTGCTGCTCGCGCACGGCTTCGGCGGCAGCAAGGCGGACGAGGTCGGCGAGGCCGAGAAGCTCGCCCGGTCCGGCTACGCGGTGCTCACCTGGTCGGCGCGCGGGTTCGGCAGGTCCACCGGCCGGATCGGGCTGAACGCGCAGGACGGCGAGGTGCAGGACGTCAAGCACCTGGTGGACTGGCTGGCGCAGCGGCCCGAGGTGCAGCTGAACGGTCCCGGGGACCCGAACGTCGGGATCACCGGTGCCTCGTACGGCGGCGCGATCTCGCTGCTGGCGGCCGCCGCCGACCCGCGGATCAAGGCGATCGCCCCGGTGATCACCTGGTGGGACCTCTCCCAGGCGCTCTTCCCGCAGGGCGTGCAGGGCGCGTCGGCACCCGACGGGGTGTTCAAGAAGCTGTGGGCCGGGATCTTCTTCACCGCGGGTGCCGGCGGTGACCTGACCGCCTCCACCACCGGCAAGCCCGCCAAGGGCGACCAGCCGGCCGGCCCGCCCGGCTGCGGCCGGTTCACCGACGAACTCTGCGCCATGTACAACCGGGTCGCCACCGCCGGCCGGCCGGACGCGGACGCCGTCGCGCTGCTGGAGAAGTCGAGCCCGTCGACCTTCGCGTCGGCCATCAAGGTGCCCACCCTGGTGGTGCAGGGCCAGCAGGACTCGCTCTTCCCGCTCGACCAGGGCGACCGGATGGCCAGGGCGATCGCCGCCAACGGCGCCCCCGTCAAGGTGGACTGGTTCGCCGGCGGGCACGACGGCGGGACCGAGACCAGTGACCGGGTCGACGGCCGGGTCACCGCCTGGTTCGACCACTACCTGAAGAAGAACGGCGCCGACACCGGACCGGTCTTCCGGGTCACCCGCACCGGCGGCGTGGACTCCACCGGCTTCCAGGCCGTGCTGCGCGGCGCCGACGCCGACCGGTACCCGGGCCTGGGCGGCACCGAGACCCGCCAGGTGGAGCTGACCGGCAGTCAGCAGACCGTCGCCAACCCGCCCGGCGGCGCACCGCCCGCGATCTCCACCGTGCCCGGCCTGGGCGCCCTGGCCCAGGCCTCGCAGTTGGGGCTCGGCCTCTCGCTCGACTTCCCCGGGCAGTCCGCCACCTTCGACTCGGCCCCGCTGGCGAGCGGGCTCCAGCTGACGGGCAGTGCGACGGTCCCGCTCACGGTGAGCTCCGACCAGTCGGACGCGGTGCTCTTCGCCAAGCTCTACGACCTGGGCCCGGACGGCAAGCAGGTGCTGCCCCAGCAACTGGCCGCCCCGCTGCGGATCAGCGGGAGCGGAACCGTGGCGCTGCCCGCCGTCGACCACGCCTTCCCGGCCGGCCACCGGCTGCGCCTGGTGCTCTCCGCCACCGACCTGGCCTACGCCTCGCCGGCCGCGCCCGCCACCTACCGGGTGGCCGTGGCCGGTCCGCTGACCGTGCCGGTCGTCCCCGGCCTGCACACCGAGGCCACCCCGCTGCCGGCCCGCACCTGGGTGCTGCCGCTGGTCGCGCTGGCGGCCGCCGCCCTGCTGCTGCTCACCGCCCGGCGCCGGCGCGCGGTGCCGCCGCCGGATCCCGCGCTGGCCGAGGTCCCGCTGCTGATCACCGGGCTGAGCAAGCGGTACAAGGGGGCCACCGACCGGTACGCGGTGCGCGACCTGTCGTTCCGGGTGGAACCGGGCCAGGTGCTCGGCCTGCTCGGCCCCAACGGCGCGGGCAAGACCACCACGCTGCGGATGCTGATGGGCCTGATCCGCCCGGACGAGGGCGAGATCCGGATCTTCGGCCACGCCGTCCGCGCCGGTGCCCCGGTGCTCTCCCGGGTCGGCGCCTTCGTCGAGGGGGCCGGCTTCCTGCCGCACCTGACCGGGCGGGCCAACCTGGACCTGTACTGGCGCTCCACCGGCCGCCCCGCCGAGGACGCCCACCTGGCCGAGGCGCTGGAGATCGCCGACCTCGGCGAGGCGCTGGACCGGGCGGTGCGCACCTACTCGCAGGGCATGCGGCAGCGCCTGGCGATCGCCCAGGCCATGCTCGGCCTGCCCGACCTGCTGATCCTGGACGAGCCGACCAACGGTCTGGACCCGCCGCAGATCCGCGAGATGCGCGAGGTGATGATCCGTTACGCGGCCGCCGGGCGGACCGTCATCGTCTCCAGCCACCTGCTGGCCGAGGTGGAGCAGAGCTGCACCCACCTGGTGGTGATGGACCGCGGGCGGCTGGTCACCGCGGGCGAGGTGGGGGCGATCGTCGGGGCCGGCGAGCTGCTGCTGGTCGGCACCCCGGCCGGGTACGGGGCGGCGGAGCTGGCCACGGCGGCCGAGAAGACCGCCGGGCTGGCCGGGGTCGGCGAGGTCGAGGTGGTCGGGCACGGGCTGCTGGTCCGGCTGGACGGCCTGACGGCCACCGAGCTGATCGCCGAACTGGTCCGCCTCGGCGTGCCGGTGGAGCGGGCCGGCCCGCACCGTCGGCTGGAGGACGCGTTCCTGTCACTGATCGGAGGAGGCTCGTGACCGCGGTCCTGGACGACCGGGCGGCCGGCTACCGCCCGCAGCACACGCTGCCGCTGCGGGTGGAGGCGCTGCGCCAGCTGCGCCGCCGGCGCACCCTGGTGATCTTCGCGGTGCTGGTCGCGCTGCCGTTCATCGTGCTGGCCGCCTTCCAGATCGGCGGCACGCCCGGCCGGGCGGACCGCACCACCTTCATCGAGCTGGCCACCGCCTCCGGGCCCAACTTCGCGGCCACCCTGCTCTTCATGGGCACCGGGTTCCTGCTGGTGATCCCGGTGGCGCTGTTCTGCGGGGACACGGTGGCCTCCGAGGCCGGCTGGTCCTCGCTGCGCTACCTGCTGGCGGCGCCGGTGCCCCGGGCCCGGCTGCTCTGGCGCAAGCTGGTGGTCGGGCTGCTCTTCTCGGCGGCGGCGATCACCGTGCTGCCGCTGGTCGGGCTCGGGGTGGGCACGGCGGCCTACGGGTGGGGCGACCTCAAGCTGCCCACCGGGGGCTCACTGTCGGCGACCGAGGCACTGCCGCGGCTGGCGATCGCGGTGGCCTTCGTGATCCTCGGCGAGACGGTGGTGGCGGCGCTCGCCTTCTTCCTCTCCACGGCCACCGACGCCCCGCTGGGTGCGGTGGGCGGGGCGGTCTTCCTCTCCATCATCACCGGGGTGCTGGACGCGATCACCGCGCTGGGCGGCCTGCGCGAGTGGCTGCCGGCGCACTGGCAGTACGCCTGGGCCGACGCGCTCCAGCCGCAGTTGGAGTGGGGCGGCATGATCCAGGGGGCCTCGCTGTCGCTGTCGTACGCGGTGGTGCTGCTGGCGCTGGCGTTCCGGCGGTTCGGGCGCAAGGACATCGTGTCCTGATCGCGCGGTGGGGGAGGATGGACCCCGTACCAGCCCTCGAACGACGTTCGGAGAACCCGTGGCCCAGATCCTCCTGCTCCACTCCGCGTACGGCCTGCGCCCCGCCGTGCACCAGGCCGCCGACCGGTTGCGGGCGGCCGGGCACGGGGTGAGCGTGCCCGACCTGTACGACGGGCGGACCTTCGAGGACGTCGAGGAGGGCATGGCGTACAAGGAGGAGCTCGGCTCCGAGGAGCTGCTGCGCCGGGCGGTCACCGCGGCGGCGCCGCTGCTCGCCGACGGCACCCGGCTGGTCTACGCGGGCTTCTCGCTGGGCGCCTCGCTGGCCCAGAACCTGGCGCTGGCCGACGAGCACGCGCTCGGCCTGCTCCTGCTGCACGGCACCTCGGACATCCGCGAGGACGCGCAGACCGAGCTGCAGGTGCAGCTGCACCTGGCCGACCCGGACCCGTTCGAGCCGGAGGACTGGCAGAACGCCTGGTACCTGGGCATGCGCAAGGCCGGTGCCGAGGTGGAGGTGCACCGCTACCGCGGCGCCGGCCACCTGTACACCGACCCGGAGCTGCCCGACTACGACGCCGAGGCGGCCGAGCGGACCTGGGCGGTCGCGCTCGACTTCCTCGACGAGGTGGCGCAGGCCGGCTGACGGCCCGTCAGCCGCGCGGCGGATATCCTCCCCCAGCCTCCGGCCGGGGGTGCCCCCATGGCGACTGGCCCGGCGGCTGCGCGGGCGGCGGCGGGGTGGGGCCGCCGAAGCCCGGGCCGGCCGGCGGCTGCGGCTGGCCGAAGCCCGGTGCGGCCGGCGGGGCCGCGGGCGCCGCGCCGAAGGCGGGCGGGCCGAACGGCGGCTGACCCGCCATCGGCTGGCCGGGCACCGGCTGGCCGGGCTGCGGCGGGACCGGGGCGAAGCCGCCGCCGAAGGTGCTCGGCGCGCTGCTGCGGGTGGCCAGGACCACGAGGGCGAAGACCAGGCTCAGCACCAGCTGCGCCAGGATGTCCAGGTTGAGCCACAGGACCGGCGTGGCGGGCTTGGCGAAGGCGTCCCAGCCGCCGCCGTCCATGGTGAACAGTCGCACCAGGTAGGTGAGTTCGCCGTACGCGCCGAGCATCAGCAGCATCGTGCCGCCGGTCCGGACCCAGCCCCTGCCGCTGAACGCCGCGATGATCATCACCAGCAGGGCCACGGTGATCGCGGTGTCCTCCGGGTAGAAGCTCACCGACTCCTGGACGAACGGACCGGTGCTGAAGCCGAGCGCGGTCTTGAGGTAGTCGGCGCCGGCCCGGTTGAGGTCGAAGACGAGGATGCCGACCGTCAGCAGCAGGTGCAGGACCAGCAGCACCGCCAGCCCGGGCAGGGCGGCGGGCCGCCGCCCGTCGTGTGCCGGTGCGAAGCCCTGGACCGGCGGACTGTAGCTCATCGTCTCCCCCTTGTGGCGGCGCGGGCCGTGGTGGTTCCACAGCGGTTCGCCCGGTGAGACTAGCGCGCCCGGGGCGGCCCCGGCAGGACCGCCCCAGGACGTGTCACGCGCTCCAGGCCGAGGGCCCGAGCAGCGTCTTCACCTCGCTGGCGAAGGCGGTGTCGGGGTTCACCAGGAAGCCCAACTCGTAGAGCACGTCCTTCTGCCGACTGGTGGTCAGCAGCCGCACCGGGACGTCGCCCGGGTGCGCCTGCAGGGTGGCCTTGAGCTCGCGGACCACGTGCGCGTTGATCTTCGGGTAGGGCACGGTGATCTGGACCGGCGGCTTGCCGCCGTGCTCCGCCGCGGAGATGTCCAGGGTGGTCAGCTCCTGGCCGAAGATGGAGAGCGCGCCGTCGCGCTCGTTGAGCCGGCCGCGGACCGAGACCACGTTGTCCTCGACCATCTGGTCGGCCATCAGGTTGTAGGTGGCCGGGAAGAAGAGCACCTCGACCGAGCCGTCGCGGTCGGCGATGGTGATGATCGCCCAGGCGTTGCCCGCCTTGTTGATCCGCCGGTCCACGGCGGTGATCAGGCCGGAGAGCCGCACCTCGCCCTCGGTCCGCCCCGAGCCCATCAGTTCGGCGATGGAGACGTCCCGGTTGCGGGCCAGGATGTGCTCGGCGCCGTCCAGCGGGTGGCTGGAGACGTACAGGCCGAGCATCTCGCGCTCCAGGCTGAGCAGCTGCTTGCGCGGCCACTCGCGGTCGCTGAGCTCGAAGTCCAGGCCGATGGTGGGGGTGTCGCCGCCGGTGTCCAGCGCGCCGAACAGGTCGTCCTGGCCGATCGCCTGCTGCTTCTTGACCCCGGTGACGGCGTCGATCGCGTTCTCGTGCACCGCGACCAGGGACTGGCGGGTGTGGTTGAGCGAGTCGAAGGCGCCGGCCTTGATCAGCGAGTCGACGGTGCGCTTGTTGCAGGCGACCAGCTCGACCTTGTCCAGGAAGTCCGCGAAGGAGGTGTACTTCCCCTTCTCCTTGCGGGTCTTGATCAGCGACTCGATCACCGGGACGCCGACGTTGCGCACCGCCTTGAGGCCGAACCGCACGTCGGAGCCGACGGCGGTGAAGTCGACCACCGACTCGTTGACGTCCGGGGAGAGGATCTTGATGCCCATCGCCCGGCACTCGGCCAGGTAGACGGCCATCTTGTCCTTGTCGTCCGCGACCGAGGTGAGCAGGGCGGCCATGTACTCGGCGGGGTAGTTCGCCTTGAGGTAGGCGGTCTGGTACGAGACCAGGCCGTAGGCGGCCGAGTGCGACTTGTTGAACGCGTAGCCGGCGAACGGCACCAGGACGTCCCACACCGCCTGGATCGCCTGGTCCGAGTAGCCGCGCTCCTTGCAGCCCGCGTGGAAGGGGACGAACTCCTTCTCCAGAACCTCCTTCTTCTTCTTGCCCATGGCGCGGCGGAGCAGGTCGGCCTGTCCCAGGCTGTAGCCGGCCAGCACCTGGGCGGCGCGCTGCACCTGCTCCTGGTAGACGATCAGGCCGTAGGTGGGGCCGAGGACCTCCTTGAGCGGCTCCTCCAGCTCCGGGTGGATCGGCACGATCTCCTGCTGGGCGTTCTTGCGCAGCGCGTAGTTGGTGTGCGAGTTCATGCCCATCGGGCCCGGGCGGTACAGCGCCGAGACGGCGGAGATGTCGGCGAACTCGGTCGGCTTCATCAGCTTGAGGAGCGCGCGCATGGGCCCGCCGTCGAGCTGGAACACGCCGAGCGTGTCGCCGCGGGCCAGCAGCTGGTAGGTCGTCGGGTCGTCGATCGGGATGTTCTCGATGTCGACCTCGGTACCGCGGTTGGCCTTCACGATCTTGATGCAGTGGTCGATGATGCCCAGGTTCCGCAGACCCAGGAAGTCCATCTTGATCAGGCCCATGGATTCGCACGACGGGTAGTCGAATCCGGTGATGATCACGCCGTCCTTGTCCCGCTTGTGCAGCGGGATCAGCTCCAGCAGCGGGGTGGAGGACAGGATGACCGCCGCCGCGTGCACGCCGGTGCCGCGGATCAGGCCCTCGATGCCGATGCCGGTGTCGATGATCTTCTTGACGTCCGGCTCGTTGGCGTACATGGTGCGGATCTCGGTGCCCTCGTTGTAGCGAGGGTGCTTCTCGTTGAAGAGGTCCGTGAGCGGGACGCCCTTGCCCATCACGTCCGGCGGCATCGCCTTGGTGATCCGGTCGCCCATCGAGAACGGGTAGCCGAGGATCCGGTTGGCGTCCTTGACGGCGGCCTTGGCCTTGATGGTGCCGAAGGTGTTCACCTGCGCGGTGTACGCCTCGCCGTACTTGTCGGTGACGTAGCGCACCATCTGGTCGCGCTGGCGGTCGTCGAAGTCGATGTCGACGTCCGGGGGGTTGATGCGCTCGGGGTTCAGGAAGCGCTCGAAGAGGAGGTCGTGCTCCAGCGGGTCCAGCTGGGTGATCCCGGTGAGGTAGGAGACCATCGAGCCGGCCGCCGAGCCGCGGCCGGGGCCGACCGGGATGCCGTTGTCCCTGCCGTACTGGCAGATGTCGGCGACCACGAGGAAGTAGGAGTCGAACCCCATCGGGGTGATGACGCCCATCTCCAGCTCGATCCGGTCCAGCACCTCCTGGCTCGGGTTGTCGCCGTAGCGCTTCTGCAGACCGATCTCGATCTTCTTGCGCAGGTAGGAGGCCTGGGTCTCGCCCTCGGGGACGTCGAACTGCGGCATCCGGTCGACGTAGTCGAAGACCTCCTTGTACGACCCGATCCGCTCGCCGATGGCCAGCGTGTTGTCGCAGGCCGACGGGAGCTCGCTGAAGAGCTCGCGCATCTCCTCGGCGGTCTTCACGTAGTAGCCGGTGCCCTGGAACTTGAACCGGTTCGGGTCGTCCTTGTTCTTGCCCACGCCGACGCAGAGCAGGCTGTCGTGGGCGTCCGCCTGGTCGGCGGTCACGTAGTGCGAGTCGTTGGTGGCCAGCAGCGGGATGTTCAGCTCCTTGGCCAGCCGCAGCAGGTCCAGGCGGACGTCGCGCTCGATGTCGAGCCCGTGGTCCATCAGCTCCAGGAAGTAGTTCTCCTTGCCGAAGATGTCCTGGTAGGCCGAGGCCGCCTTGACCGCTTCCTCGTACTGCCCGAGCCGCAGCCGGGTCTGTACCTCGCCCGACGGGCAGCCGGTGGTCGCGATGATGCCGGTGGCGTTGGCGGCGATCAGCTCGCGGTCCATCCGGGGCTTCATGTAGTAGCCCTCCATCGACGCGAGCGAGGAGAGCTTGAAGAGGTTGCGCAGGCCGGTCGCGTTCTCCGCCCACATGGTCATGTGGGTGTAGCGGCCGCCGCCGGAGACGTCCTTGCCGCCCTCGCCGTCCGAACTCGCCGGCCGCTGGCCGCCCGGCGACCAGAACACCGGCTTCTTGTCGAACCGCGACCCCGGCGCCACGTACGCCTCGATGCCGATGATCGGCTTGACCGCGCTGTCCTTCGCCTTCTGGAAGAACTCGTACGCCCCGAACATGTTCCCGTGGTCGCTCATCGCGATCGCGGGCATCCCCTGCCGCTCCGCCTCCGCCACCAGCTTGCCGTTCTTGGCCGCCCCGTCGAGCATCGAGTACTCGGTGTGGACATGCAGGTGAACGAAGCTGTCGGCCACGGGGGCAGGCTCCTCGGAGTCGGTCTGCGGGCGGGGAAGGTATCCCACCCTAGCGCGCTCGCCACCGTGATCGATCCCCGCCACTCCTGCCTTCCCGCCCCACCCGCGCCCGCCCCGTGACGGCCCCGACCACCCCCTCCGCGGGTCCCCGCGAGGGTCCCCACGGCCACCTGCGCGAAGGCGGCGCGGGGTGCGCGTGGTGGGGTGCGCCCGGGGGGTGAGGACGCGGCCGCGCTCCGGTCGGGGGTGACCGGAGCGCGGTGGGGGGTGGGGCGGGGTTACTGGGAGATGTCGGTGCAGGAGGCACTGCCCTGGGCGGTGCCGGTGTTGCCGTAGTGGTCGGTCACGGTGACGCTGACGATCACCAGGTCGTCGACGTTGCAGCGGCCGAGGATGCCGGCGGTGCCGGCGCCCGAGGTGATCCATGCGTTGTAGACCGGGGTCCAGGTGTAGCTGTAGCCGGCGCCGCCGACCGGGACGGCGCTGCAGTCGAAGAGGCCGCGGCCCTCGCCGGAGCACTGGACGCCGACCGGGAGGGTGCCGGTCGCGTGGGCCGGGGCGGCCAGGCCGAGGGCGGCGAGGGTGAGGAGCGGGGCCGCGAGCAGGGTGCGGCGGCGGGCGGAGCTGGTCATGGTGCCTCCCGAGGACGGAACCGTGGGTGGGTGGGGCGGTCGGGACCTGGGGGGCGGCCGGGGCACGGCCGCCGGGAGGCGCGGGTTACTGGGGGATCTGGCGGCAGAAGTCCGAGCCCTGGGCGGTGCCGGTGTTGCCCGCGCTGTCGGTCACGGTGACGCTGACCCGGAAGACCGTGTTGAGGCGGCAGCCGCCGAAGACGCCGGAGGTGCCGGCGCCCGAGGTGATCCAGGCGTTCTGCAGCGGGGTCCAGCTGTAGCTCACGCCGGCCGGTGCGTAGGCGTCGCAGTCGAAGACGCTGTTGCCGTCGCCGAAGCACTGGACGCTGACCGGGAGGGTGCCGGCCGCGTGGGCCGGGGCGGCGAGGCCGAGGCTCCCGAGCAGCAGCACCGGGGCCGCGAGCAGCACCCGGCGGTGGGCAGCGGGCTTGCGGGTGGACCTGGTCATCGTTGCCTCCTGAGGGCGGAGCCGTGGTGGACGGGCGAAGCGGTACGACTGTGCCGGGCCCGGTCGGTGGGGGCAATGAGCTGGCAGATTAACTGAGCTTAAGTACGTCGATCGATGTACTCATTTCAGCTAATGGCGAGGCGCCGGAGCGGCACTCCTTGATGTTGAACACGTTCAAAAGTTCTGCCAGGATGCTCGCAGGCGATCCGGTGCGGATCGCGGGCGGTGCGCCGCACGGTGCGCCGTCCTGTGTTCCGTCGGTCCCGGGGAGTACGACGTGATCCTCTTCCTGCCCTTGCTGCTGGCCTTCGTCCTGGTCTGCACGACGGTCGCCGCGCTGGCCGCCGCCGTGCCGGCGGCGCTGCTCGGCTGGTTGACGGCGGTGCTGTCCGGCCGGTTGGCGGAGCGGGTGCGGCTGGTGCTCGTCGGCGCGGTGGCGGTGGGGGCGACGGCGGCGGTCGCGGTCCTACTGGGGGGCTCGCAGCCAGGGCTCGCGGTGGCCGCGGCGGGGGTGGTCGGCAGTGCCGCCGAGGTCGCCGGCGTGCTGGCGGTCCGGCGCTCCGCCCCCCGGCCGGCGTGGCTGGGCCCGGCGCTGCGCTGACCCGCCGGACGACAGAACGGCCCCCGACGCCCGTGCTGGGCGTCGGGGGCCGGGGCGGCCGGTGGGGGCTCAGGACTCCTTGACCACCACGGTCTTGCCGGCC
Organism: Kitasatospora sp. NPDC058965; assembly: GCF_042741245.1. Classification (NCBI taxonomy): domain Bacteria; kingdom Bacillati; phylum Actinomycetota; class Actinomycetes; order Kitasatosporales; family Streptomycetaceae; genus Kitasatospora; species Kitasatospora sp. NPDC058965. Next base: position 10,147 of record NZ_JBHYKG010000074.1, on the reverse strand, counting down.
TTGTCGTGGAAGCACTGCTGCAGCGGCTTGTCCCACAGCAGCGAGAGCACGTTGACCAGCGAGAAGAGCGAGCCGATGCAGTAGACGGCCGACGGCAGGCCGTAGACCGCGGAGCGGGCCCAGAGCTCGTTGTCGGTGGGGCGCTCACCGGTGGCGGCGGAGACCACGCGGAGCTTCATCGCCTTCTTGCCGACGGTCTGCTGGTTCTGGGTCAGCATCATCAGGGCCTCGTAGCCGAAGACCACGAGGGCGGAGAAGATGCTGGTGATGAAGGTGTTGAGGGCGCTCGCCACCACGAACTCGATGATGATCACCGGGATGATCAGCACGGCCCAGTCGATCAGGCGGGCCAGGAAGCGGTCGCCGGCGGTGGCCAGGGCGCGCTGCGGGCCGTACGGGTTCGGGGTCAGCAGCCAGTGCGGCAGGCCGCCCATCGGGGGCTGCTGGCCGAAGCCCGGCTGGGGCTGCTGCGGGTAGCCGTAGGGGGCCTGCGGCTGCTGCGGCTGCTGCGGGTAGCCGTACTGGGGCGGCTGCTGGCCGTACGGGGCCTGCGGCGGCTGCTGACCGTACCCGGGCTGCTGCGGCTGGCCGTAGCCGGGCGGCGGCGGGTCGTACGGGCCCTGGGGCGCACCCCCGCCGTAGGGGGGCTGCTGCTGGCCGTAGGGGTTGTTCGGATCCGACGGGTAGCCGTACCCAGGCTGGTTAGTGCTCATCAATCCCGCTCATCTGGTGGTGAATCTGCTCGACTGTGCCATCCGACGTTCTATCGGGACGGACCGTCAGCCCGATACCCCGGGGTGTCAACTGTTACCTGAACAGCACAGATCGGGCGGCAGCGCGGCTCGTACGGCCGCGGTGAACGCCCGGATCCCGGGGTGCCCGGCGGAGCCGGCCCGGTAGGCCACCGCGGTCCGCCGGCGCATCGCCAGCCGGTCCAGCCGGACCCCGGGCGGCGGTGCCAGGACCGCCAGTTGGGGCACCAACGCGACCCCCTGGCCGGCCGCCACCAGGGCCAGCACGGTGTCGAAGTCGTCCGCCCGGTGCCGGATCCGCGGCGTGAACCCGGCCGCCCGGCAGGCGCCGATCGCGGCCGCGTGGCAGAGCGTGCCGTGGTTGGCCACGATCCACGGGGAGTCGCGGTGGCCGGCCAGCCCGTCGGGTGCGCCGGTCGACGAGGCCAGGAACATCGGCTCGGTGAACAGGGGTGCGCCGGCGGTGCCCGGCTCGGCGTCGGCCGGTGCGAAGTCGTAGTCGTGCACCAGGGCCGCGTCCAACTCGCCGGAGCGCAGCAGGTCGGCCACCCCGGCCGGGTCGATCTCGCTGACCATCGGCTCCAGGTCGGGGCAGTCCCGGGCCAGCGCCGCCAGCGCGGGCGGGATCACCACCCGTGCCGCGGACGGGAAGGTGCCGATCCGCAGCGGACCGGCCGGCCCGCCGCGCGCCTCGGCCAGCTCGGCGCCGGCCAGCTCCAGCCGGGCCAGCACCGCCTCGGCGTGCCCGACCAGCCGCAGCGCGGCCGGCGTGAGCGCGACCCGCCGGCCGGTGCGCTCCAGCAGCGCGACACCGGCCTCCCGTTCGAGCGCGGTGAGCTGCTGGGAGACGGCCGACGGGGTGAAGGCGAGGGCCTCGGCGACGGCGGCGATGGTGCCGCGGTGGGCGAGTTCGCGCAGCAGGCGCAGGCGACGGACATCGAGCATCAGGTCAGCTTACGGATTGCCTCAGAAAAGCGAACTGGACCTGACGAGTGCGGCCGGGGGAGGGTCGGCCCATGGACGCGACGACTGAGCTGCGCGGGATCCACGTCCCGCTGGTCACCCCCTTCGACGAGCACGGCGAGCTGGCCGGCGACACCCTGGCCGCGCTGGCCCACGAGGCGCTGGACCAGGGCGCGGCGGGCCTGGTCGCGCTCGGGACCACCGCCGAGCCGAGCGCGCTGGAGCCGGCCGAACGGGCCGAGGTGGTCCGGATCTGCGCCCGGGTCTGCCGGGAGCGCGGGGCCCGGCTGACGGTCGGGGTGGACGGCGGCTCCACCCGCGCGGTGCTGGCCGAGCTCGCCGAGCTGGGCCGGGTGCCCGGGGTGGCGGGCGCGATGACGCTGGTGCCGCCGTTCGTGCGGGCCGGGGCCGACGGGGTGCTGGCGCACTTCCGGGAGCTGGCGGCGGCGAGCCCGGTGCCGCTGGTCGTCTACCACATCCCGTACCGCACCGGGCAGGAGCTGGACGCCGCGACGCTGCTGCGCCTCGCCGAGCTGCCCGGGATCGCGGGGGTGAAGTACGCGACCGGGCGGCTGGACGGCGAGACGGTCGCGCTGCTCGCGGCGGCCCCGCCCGGGTTCGCCGTGCTGGCGGCGGACGACGCGCTGCTGTCGCCGCTGCTGGCGCTGGGCGCGACCGGCGGGATCATGGCCTCGGCCCACCTGGCCACCGCGCGCTTCGTGGAGCTGGTCGAGCTGTGGCGGGCCGGGGAGGCGGTGCGGGCGCGGGAGCTGGGGCACCGGCTGGCCGAGCTGTCGGCGGCCTGCTTCGCGGCGCCGAATCCGGCGGTGGTGAAGGGCGTACTGCACGCGCAGGGACGGATCCCGACCCCCGCGGTCCGGCTGCCGCTGCTGCCGGCCGACGCGGCGGCGGTGGCGCGGGCGACCGCCCTGGCCGCCCGGTGAGCCCGTCCCAGCCGACTGTCCACCAGATGAATACCCCTGCGGCGGCGGACCGGCGAGCAGGCAAGATGGGTCAGAGCAGGTTGACCGAGGAGGAAGCATGAAGATCGGCATCGTGGGCGCCACCGGACAGGTGGGCCACGTCGTCCGGGAGATCCTGGCGCAGCGCGCCTTCCCGGTGGAGCAGCTGCGGCTGTTCGCCTCGGCGCGCTCGGCCGGCAAGACGCTGCCCTGGCAGGGCGGCGAGGTCACCGTGGAGGACGCGAGCACGGCCGACTTCACCGGCCTGGACATCGTGATCTTCTCGGCCGGCGGGGCCACGTCCAAGGCCCTGGCCCCCAAGGTCGCCGCCGCCGGCGCCGTGGTGATCGACAACTCCTCCGCCTGGCGCCGCGACCCCGAGGTCCCGCTGGTGGTGGCCGAGGTCAACCCGCACGCGATCGCCGACCGCCCCAAGGGCATCATCGCCAACCCGAACTGCACCACCATGGCCGCCATGCCGGTGCTGCGCCCGCTGCACGCCGAGGCCGGCCTGACCGCGCTGGTGGTCGCCACCTACCAGGCGGTCTCCGGCAGCGGTGTCGCCGGTGTGGCCGAGCTGCACGAGCAGACCACCGAGGTGGTGGCCGGCGCGGCCGCGCTCGCCCTGGACGGCGCCGCGGTGGCCTTCCCCGAGCCCAAGGTCTACCAGCGCCCGATCGCGTTCAACGTGGTCCCGCTGGCCGGCTCGCTGGTGGACGACGGTCTCAACGAGACCGACGAGGAGCAGAAGCTCCGCTTCGAGAGCCGCAAGATCCTGGAGATCCCGGAGCTCAAGGTGGCCGGCACCTGCGTGCGGGTCCCGGTCTTCACCGGCCACTCGCTCCAGGTGCACGCCCGGTTCGCCCACCCGATCAGCCCCGAGCGCGCGGTCGAGCTGCTGGACGGGGCGCCGGGCGTCGAGCTCAGCGACATCCCGACCCCGCTGCAGGCGGCCGGCCAGGACCCGAGCTACGTGGGCCGGATCCGCCGGGACGAGACCGTCGAGCACGGCCTGTCGCTCTTCATCTCCAACGACAACCTGCGCAAGGGCGCCGCGCTGAACACCGTTCAGCTGGCCGAGCTGGTCGCCGCCGAGCTCCGCGGCTGAGCTCCGGGCCGCACCCGCAGCACCCGTGACGGGGTGTCCGCTCCCACCGGGCGGGCACCCCGTCCGCGTTCCGCGGCCCCGGCAGCACCCGCGCAGCCGGGTGATTCGCAGGGCCTTCGGAGGGTAAAGGGAACCGCAACACTCCGACCGGGTCCCCACGGGCAGCCCGCTCGGGCAGACTGCTCCTCAGGCGGCGTCAGCAGCACGGACCAAGGGGGCCGACCGGGAGAAAGGTGCGGATGTGGACCGCTGTGTTGTCCTCGTGGACGCCGGGTACCTGCTGGGCGCCTCCGCCAGCCTGCTGGCCGGGGAGCCGTCCCGGTCGCGGGTGACGGTGGACCACACCGCGCTGATCGCCTCGCTGCGCGAGCGGGCCGAGGAGGAGACCGGCCTGCCGCTGCTCCGCATCTACTGGTTCGACGCGGCCCCCGAGCGCCGCCCGCTGCCCGAGCACCGCCGCCTGCGGGTGCTGCCGCGGGTCACCGTGCGGCTCGGCGCGCTCACCCGGGCCGAGGGCCGCTGGGTGCAGAAGGGCGTGGACGCCGCGATGCACGCCGAGCTCTCCGAACTGGCCCGCAACCGGGCCTGCGCCGACGTGGTGCTGGTCACCGGCGACGGCGACCTGCTGCCCGGGATGATGTCGGCCAAGGAGCACGGGGTGGCCGTGCACCTGTGGGCGCTGCAGGCCGCCGACGGCGACTTCAACCAGTCCGAGGACCTGGTCGGCGAGGCCGACGAGCGCCGGGTGCTGGACCGCGAGTGGATCACCCGCTCGGTCCGGCTGCGCGAACCCGCGGTGACCTTCCCGCCGGCCGGCCCGCCGCCCGAGATCGCCAAGATCCTGGCCGCGCCGCCGGCCGCCCGCCCCGCCGTCGCCCAGGCCCCCGAACCGCCGACCGAGCCGCAGCTGCCGGCGACCGCGCTCAAGGTGGTGCCCACCCCCAAGGACCTGGCCGGGCGGGCCGCCGCCGCGCACGCCGCGCACCCGCAGCCGCCGGCCGCGGCGGGCAGCGGCCCGGTGCTGCGCTGGTCCTCCGACCGCGGCTACGTGGACCGCCCGCCGACCGACCTGACCACCGCCGCCGACGCGCTGCCCACGCTGGCCCAGCTGACCACTGCCGAGCAGCGCTGGGCCGACCGCGAGGAGGACATCACCGCGATCGGCGGCGACCCGCACGAGGTCGGCCAGGTCTTCGCCCGGCGCTGGACCGAGCGGCTCGGCGACAAGGAGCGGCTCACCCTGCTCTGGTCCGACTACCCGCGCATCCCGCACCGGGTGGACGGCGAGCTGCTGCGCTACGCGGCCCGGTTCGGGCTGCTCGCGCACAAGGACGACCAGATCGACGAGCACGACCGGTACGCGATCCGGGCCGGGTTCTGGAAGGAGCTGGCGACCCGGGTGCCGGGCGGCGAGCTGATCGTGGTGGACGACTGATCCGCAGGTCGGCGCTGCCCGGTCCGGGTGACCCCCGGCTCCGTTTCGGCGGATCCGGCGCGTAGAGTCATCGCCGTGAGCGACGCCCCACCGCCCTGCTGCTCCGTCCGGGGCCTCACCAAGAACCACGGTGAGATCCGCGCCAACGACGGGGTCGACCTGGAGATCCGCCAGGGCGAGATCTTCGGCCTGCTCGGCCCCAACGGCGCCGGCAAGTCCACCCTGGTCCGCCAGCTCACCGGGCTGCTGCGGCCGGACGCGGGCAGCGTCGAGATCCTCGGGCACGACGTGGTCCGCCACCCCGAGCGCGCGGCCCGGCTGCTCGGCTACCTGGGGCAGGAGTCCAGCGCGCTGGACGAGCTCACGGTGGCGCTGGCCGCCGAGACCACCGGACGGCTGCGCGGCCTGTCCCGGTCCGCCGCGCGGGCCGGCACCGCCGAGGTGCTCGCCGAGCTGGGCCTGGAACCGCTGGCGGCGCGCCCGCTGGCCAAGCTCTCCGGCGGGCAGCGCCGGCTGGCCTGCTTCGCCGCCGCCCTGGTCGGCGAGCGCCCGCTGCTGGTGCTGGACGAGCCGACCACCGGCATGGACCCGGTGGCCCGGCGGGCCGTCTGGTCCGCGGTGGACCGCCGCCGGGCCGAGCGCGGCACCACCGTGCTGCTGGTCACCCACAACGTGATCGAGGCCGAGACCGTGCTGGACCGGGTCGCGGTGCTGGACCGGGGCCGGGTGATCGCCTGCGACACGCCCGGCGGGCTGAAGGCCCTGGTGGCCGGCGACGTCCGGCTCGACCTGGTCTGGCGGGCCGAGCCGCCGCTGCAGGTGGCGGCGGTGGCGGAGCTGGCCGGGCGGGCGGAGCGGACCGGGCGCCGCTGGTCGGTGCGGACCAGCCCCGAGGAGGCCAGGGAACTGGTCGCCGTGGTGACCACCGGGCCGGCCTTCGCCGCCCTGGACGACTTCACCCTCACCACCGCCAGCCTGGAGGACGCCTACCTCCGCCTGGGCGGTCGGCAGGGAGGACTGGCGAAGTGACCGTGCTCTCGCGCACCCCGCTGCCGACCGCGGCCGGCCCGGCCGCCGGGCCCGCCCCGCTCGGCCCCGCCGCCCGGCTGCTGCCGGCGCTGGCGGCCGTGTACCGGGCGCAGCTGGCCCGGGCCCGGGTGGCCCGGATCCCGCTGATGTTCGTGGCCACCTTCCAGTCGGTCGGCATCCTGGTGATGATGCGCGGCGTGGTGGACGGCGGCGACAACCCGTCCTCGCGCGCGGTGGTGGCCGGGTCCAGCGTGCTGGTGGTGGCCTTCGTGGCGCTCAACCTGCTGGCCCAGTACTTCGGGCGGCTGCGGGCCACCGGCGGGCTGGACCACTACGCGACGCTGCCGGTGCCACCGGCCTCGGTGGTGCTCGGCGCGGCCGGCGCCTACGCCTCGTTCACGGTGCCCGGGGCGCTGGTCACGGCCGGCTTCGGGGCCTGGCTCTTCGACCTGCCGCTCGCCCACCTGTGGGTGCTGCTGCTGGTGGTCCCGCCGGCCGGGGCGGCGCTGTCCGGCCTCGGCGCGGCGCTCGGGCTGCTCGCGCCCAAGCAGGAGATCGCCACCATGCTGGGCCAGCTGGGCATGTCGGCCGCGCTGCTGCTCGGCGTGCTGCCCGCCTCGCACCTGCCGCAGCCGGTCCGGGTGCTGCGCGACCTGCTGCCCTCCAGCTACGGGGTGGACGCCTTCGCGCGCAGCTTCGCGGCGGCGCCCGCCTGGTCGGCGGTGCTGCTGGACCTGGCGGTCTGTACCGTGGTGGGCCTGCTCTCGCTGACCCTGGCCACCTACGCGTACCGGCGGGCCACGACGCGGTAGCCCCGCCACCCGTTGGCCCCCGGCCGGGGCCCGGCGTGACACGATGGGGCCCGTGACCGAACCGAACACCCCTTTGGACGGCGACCTGCTCCTCACGCCGCCCCCGCCGGCCCGATCCGCCCTGTTCGAACGGCTGCCCGCCGAGCTCGGTGTGGGCGCCGTGATCGGCGTCGGCTGTGCGCTGCTCGGCCTGCTGCTGGGGGCGATGTGGTACTGGCTGGCGCCCGAGGTGCCGCTGGTGGTGCACGGGCAGTCGGTGCTCTACGTGGACCCGGAGGGCGAGCAGCGGGCCGGGGCGGACGGCACCTTCGTGCTGCTGGGGCTGGCCTTCGGACTGGTCACGGCGGCGGCCGCGTTCTTCGCCACCCGGCGGCGCGGCGGCGGGATCGCGGTGGCGGTCGGACTGGGCGCGGGCTCGGTGCTGGGGTCGTTCGTCGGTCTGTGGCTGGGCAAGGCGCTGGGGCCGACCCGCGACCTGGTGGCGCACGCCAAGGCGGTCGGGGACGGGCACACCTTCTCCGAGTCGCTGGACCTGCAGGCCCCGGGGGCGCTGTTCGCCTGGCCGATCTTCGCGATGGTGGTGCTGCTGGCGCTGACGGCGGCGTTCGGCAAGCGCGAGGAGGACCCGCCGCCGTACTGGGCGGGGGCGCAGTGGGGGCCGGCCGCGGACGCGCCGCCCGGGCAGGTCGCGCCGTACCCGACCGACGTGCCGCCGACCGACGCACCGCCGGCCGTCGACGCACCGCCGGCGGCCGAGCGGCCGTCAGCCGCGGGCGATGCCGGCGGTGACGGCGCCCGTCAGGCGCACTAGGTCGGCGGGGGCGAGCTCGACCTCCAGCCCGCGGCGGCCCGCGGAGACGTAGACCGTCGGATGGGCCAGCGCGCCGGCGTCCACCGCGGTGCGCAGCGCCTTGCGCTGCCCGAGCGGGGAGATGCCGCCGAGCACGTAGCCGCTGGACCGCTCCGCCCGGGCCGGGTCGGCCATCGCGGCCCGCTTGCCGCCGAGCGCCGCGGCGAGCGCCTTGAGGTCGAGCTGGCCGGCCACCGGGACCACCCCGACCACCAGGGCGCCGTCCAGCTCGGCGACCAGGGTCTTGAACACCCGGCGCGGATCGACCCCGAGGGCCTCGGCGGCCTCGCCGCCGTAGGAGGCGGCGCCGGGGTCGTGCCGGTACTCGTGCAGGGTGAAGGGCACTCCGGCGGCGGTCAGCGCCGCGGTGGCGGGGGTGCCGCCGGTGGCGGCGGCCTTCTTCCTGGGCATGGCTGACTCCCGGTCAGGGCGTTCGGTCGCTGCGGCCCTCGCGCCTCAGTTCGGGCTGAACGGCTGCCGGGTCAGGTCCACCGCCGGGACCGACGGGAGCCAGTTCAGCAGGGCCGTCTCGCGGCGCAGCAGTTCGAGTTCGGCGGTGAGGCGCTCGGTGGTGTCGGGGCAGGCGAGCAGCCGCTGCTTGACCGGGACCTCCAGGATCGCGGCCGCGGCCACCAGGTAGGAGAGCACCTGCGGGTCGTCCGGCAGCTCCTGCTCGCCCGCCAGGCTGGACTGCCGGGCGCCGGCCAGCCGCTTCTGGTACGCCCGGAAGGCCCGCTCCACCCCGCCGGCCAGCGCGCCCGCCCCGCTGCCGGGCTGTTCCTCGATCGGCTCGCACTGGCCCACCAGGTACGGACCGCCGGTGTCCACCGCGCGCAGCCGGAACCGGGTGGTGCCGGTCACCAGCAGTTCGTACCGCCCGTCCTGCTGCGGGGTCACCGAGGCGACGTCGGCCACGCAGCCGATGTGGTACAGCGCCTCCAGCGGGTCACCGGTCTCGGTGCCCAGCCCGTCCAGCGGGCCGGCCGGCCCGCCGCCCTCGGCCACCGGTGCGACCTCGCGCCCGTCCTTGATCGCCAGCACCCCGAACCGGCGCGGCCGGCCCTCGGGTTCGGCCAGCAGATCGGCGACCAGCCGGCGGTACCGCTCCTCGAAGACGTGCAGGGGCAGCACGAGACCGGGGTAGAGCACGGCGTTGAGCGGGAAGATGGGCAGCCGTTCTGTCACGGCGCACAGCGTAGCCGTCGCGCCCGGCGCCGGGGTTCGCGGTCCCGCACGCCGCCCGGTCGCGGGGATCCGCTAGCGTCGGTCCGTCTGCTGACCCGACCGATGACCGTGGGCCGAGGAAGGACTGAGACAGGTGGACGAGGGGGAGCTGCTCGCGCTGCGCTTCGAGGAGCACCGGCCGCAGCTGCGGGCCGTGGCGTACCGGATGCTCGGCTCGCTGGCCGAGGCCGAGGACGCGGTGCAGGAGGCGTGGCTGCGGCTGAGCCGCAGTGAGGTCACGCAGGTGCGCAGTCTCGGCGCCTGGCTGACCACCGTGGTGGGACGGATCTGCCTGAACCAGCTCCGCTCGCGCGCGACCCGGCGGGAGGACTCGCTGGAGCTGCGCCCGGCCGACCCGGTGGCCCGGCGCGAGGACGGCGGCGAGCCGGAGGAGGAGGCGCTGCTGGCGGACCAGGTGGGGCTGGCCATGCTGGTGGTGCTGGACACGCTCGCGCCGGCCGAGCGGGTCGCCTTCGTGCTGCACGACATGTTCGCGGTGCCGTTCGAGGAGATCGCGCCGATGCTGGAGCGCACGGTGCCGACGGTCCGTCAGCTGGCTAGCCGGGCCCGCCGGCGGGTGCGCGGGTCCGAGCCGCGGCCGGGGGTGGACGTGGCCCGCCGGCGCAAGGTGGTGGACGCCTACCTGGCGGCCGCCCGGGGCGGCGACTTCGAGGCGCTGCTCGCGCTGCTCGACCCCGACGTGGTGCTGCGCGCCGACCGCCGGGTGGGTCCGACGCCGGAGCCGATCCTGCTGCGCGGCGCCGAGCTGGTGGCGTACGCGGCGCTCGCCTCGGTGGAGCGGGCCAGGCGCACCGAGACCGCGCTGGTGGACGGCTCGGTGGCGCTGGTGATGGCGCCGGGCGGCCGGCTGTCGGTGGTGCTGGGCTTCACCATCGTGGCGGACCGGATCGTGGAGATCGACATCGTCGCCGAGCCCGAGCGCCTGCGGGAGCTGGTCGTGGACGTGCTGGACGCGCGGGACTGACGGGTGCCGGGCCGTCCCCGCCGGGGG
>NZ_JBHYKG010000073.1:0-30309 GCF_042741245.1 Kitasatospora sp. NPDC058965 | reverse complement strand
AGCCGGGCCCCGCCGCCGTTCACCCCGTCACCCGGCGGTGGCCTCGTCCAGGGTCGCCGAGGCGGTGCCGAGCAGCCGCTGCGCCTGGTCGGTCAGCGGGGCCTGCTGGTCCGCGCCGCCCAGCTGGGCGTTGGCCCCGGGCAGCGCCGAGACGGCGGCCGGCACCAGCCGCGGGTCCAGGTCGCCGGTGGACAGCGCACCGTCCTGCAGCTTGCCGTCCGCACCCTCCACGAAGCCGAGCGGGTGGCCCACGCCGACCGCCGGGCCGACCGCCTTCAGCGGCTCCTCGGGCGAGTCGAGGCCGAGCTTGCCCGGACGCACCCCGTCCGCCAGGGCGGGCAGCGGCAGCGCGGTCTGCAGGCTGGGCCCGACCTTGCTGAAGTTCAGCGGCGAGACCACCTGGTCCGGCATCAGCTCGTGGCGGCCCTGCTCGGCCGGCACCGGCGGCAGCACCGGGGAGGCCGGCAGCGCACCGTCCACGGCCCCGCCCAGCGGCAGCATCGGCGCGTGCTGGGTGACCGTCTCCAGCGGCACGTGCACCGGCACCGTCCGGCTCGCCAGTCCGTCTTCCAGCGCCGCCACCTGACCCGGCGTCATCGGGGCGGCGGGCGCCGCCTGGGCGGCCCCCTGGCCGGCGACCGCCGAGGCCCCGACAGCCGCGAGCAGCAGTACCCCGGTCCGCTTGGAGAGCTTCATCTTGTTCCCTGATCCGATCGTAGGAGTCGTCCGCGTCAGTCGGACGGGCAGCCGAGACCAGCCACCCCGACCGGTCCAACGATCCGGGAGCGAACCGGAAGCGATCCGCCCGGCCCCGATTAACCCGTGCGGCGTATTAATCAGACCGACACGCCGCCCGGTTGCGCCGACCTTGAATTTTTCCGGCCAGCCTGGCGTAACTTTCCCGGCCGCCGTTCTTTGATATCGGTGTCACCGCAGGGCGGCCGGTTCGGATGCTCCGCTGTCGACAGCCGGAGATCCTGTCGGCCCGACCGCATTCCTGAATAGGCCCCGAATGCCCGGGTGACCGCAGACCAGGTCAATTCGTTGAACGTATTGCACCCAGACGCAGCAGACGCAGTAATCCAGAGAGGAATTCCCGTGATCAAGAAGACCCTGGCCACCGTCGGCCTGGCCGCGGCCGCCGTTGCCGCCGGCATCACCCCCGCCATGGCGATCGGCAACGCGGACGGCTCCGCGGCCTCCGCGCAGGGCAACGGCGGCACCAACAACACCGGGACCTGGGGCGACCACAGCCCCAACTTCCACTTCCTGGACAACCCGAACATCTGCCTGCCGGAGATCCACCACGTCCAGGTCGGCCTGATCCCGGTCCAGGCGGACATCCCGGTCGGCAACCAGCAGCTGCACCAGGTCTGCAACGTCGGCCAGCCGACCCAGAGCAACGGCGACGGCGTGGCCTCGCACCTGATCGGCTAGTCCTTCCAGGCCGCAGTCCCCCTGTTCTCCGCACCACCCCGCAAGCCCGCACGAGAGAGAGCACTTCCCATGCTGAAGAAGGTCTTCGCCACCGCCGGCCTGGCCACCGCCGCCCTTGCCATGGCCTCCGCCCCGTCCTTCGCGATCGGTGACGCGGACGGTTCCGCCGCCTCCGTCCAGGGCGACGGCGGCACCAACCACACCGGCACCGTGGGCGACCACAGCCCGAACTTCCACACCCTGGACAACCCGAACATCTGCCTGCCCGAGGTGCACCACGTCCAGGTCGGCCTGATCCCGGTCCAGGTGGACGTGCCGGTCCTGAACCAGCAGAACCACCAGATCTGCAACGTCGGCCAGACCACCCAGGCCAACGGCGACGGCGCGCTGTCGCACCTGATCGGCTGATCCCCTCCCCGAGGACACCGGCAGTGCCGCAGTACCCCTGACCCTCCGGAGCAGTACCTGACCCTACGGAGCAGTGCCCGAGCGGGGTCGGTGGAGCAGCGCTCCGCCGACCCCGCTCAGTCGTGAACCGCGCCGTGCGTTCCTTCGAGTGACGGTGCGCAGGCCCGCCGTGTGCCGGGACCGTTCGGCCCGCCCGGCGTGATCACGTGGAAATCGGCGTCCGTTCCCCGGGCGCCGCGTCTGATCTGAGAGAGGACCACCTCATGCAGAAGATGCTCGGCAAGGCGGCCGCCGTCGCGTTCGGCGCGCTGATGATCGCCGGTGTCGCAGCCCCGGCCTACGCCCACGTCTCCACCGGTGGCGAGGGCGGCGGCGTGGTCACCGCCGACGAGCCCTTCGCGGCCGGCTGGGGCGAGGGCTTCGCCGGCACCGACCACGTCCACACCGACTGGATGAAGGCGTTCTGGGCGACCGACGAGGCCACCGGCGGCGAGGGCGGCCACCACGTCGACATCGACGGCTGGCACCACCACGGCTGAGCCGGCAACGACTGAGGGGGCGTCGGCTTCGGCCGGCGCCCCCTCGGTCACGTCCGGGCTCAGAGCATCCGGACGGCGTCCATCGCCCAGTAGGTGAGGATCTGCTCGGCGCCGGCGCGGCGGATCGAGGTCAGGGTCTCCAGGATCATCCGGTCCCGGTCCACCCAGCCGTTGGCGGCCGCGGCCTCCACCATCGCGTACTCGCCGGAGACCTGGTAGGCGGCCACCGGCACCGGCGAGGCGTCGGCCACCCGGCGCAGGATGTCCAGGTAGGCCATGGCCGGCTTGACCATCACCAGGTCGGCCCCCTCGGCCACGTCCAGCTCCAGCTCGCGCAGCGACTCGCGGGCGTTGGCCGGGTCCTGCTGGTAGGTCTTCCGGTCGCCGCGCAGCGAGGAGCCGACCGCCTCGCGGAACGGGCCGTAGAAGGCCGAGGCGTACTTGGCGGTGTAGGCGAGGATGCCCACGTCCTGGTGCCCGGCCTCGTCCAGCGCGCGGCGGACCACGCCGATCTGGCCGTCCATCATCCCGGACGGGCCGACCAGGTGGACGCCGGCGTCGGCCTGCACCCGGGCCATCTCGGCGTACCGCTCCAGGGTCGCGTCGTTGTCCACCGAGCCGTCGGCGGCGAGCACCCCGCAGTGGCCGTGGTCGGTGTACTCGTCCAGGCACAGGTCGGACATCACCACCAGCTGGTCGCCGACCTCGGCCACGGTGTCCCGGATCGCCTGCTGCAGGATGCCGTCCGGGTTGGTGCCCTCGCTGCCGGTGGCGTCCTGCACCGCCGGCACGCCGAACAGCATCACACCGCCGAGCCCGGCCTCCGCCGCCCCGACCACCGCCTTGCGCAGCGTCTCGCGGGTGTGCTGCACCACCCCCGGCATCGAGGTGATCGGCCGCGGCTCGCTGATCCCCTCGCGCACGAAGAGCGGCAGGATCAGCTCGGCCGGGTGCAGCCGGGTCTCGGCGACCAACCGGCGCATGGCCGGGCTGGTGCGCAGCCGACGGGGGCGGACAGCTGGGAACTCCACGATTCCTCCGAAGCGGGGATCAACGCGCCTTGCGACGGGAGCCGGGGCGGCGCTCGCTGGGCCGGTAGACCGGCTCGCCGGCCGAGGTGGCCGCGTCCCGGCGACCGGCGCCGAACTCGGCCAGCGCCTGGGCCAGCGCGGAGGCGGACGGCGCGGGCGCCATCACGTCCACCCGCAGGCCGTGCTCCTCGGCGGTCTTGGCGGTGGCCGGACCGATGCAGGCGATGATGGTGACGTTGTGCGGCTTGCCGGCGATGCCGACCAGGTTGCGCACGGTCGAGGACGAGGTGAAGAGCACCGCGTCGAAGCCGCCGCCCTTGATCGCCTCGCGGGTCTCGGCCGGCGGCGGCGAGGCGCGCACGGTCCGGTAGGCCGTCACGTCGTCCACCTCCCAGCCGAGCTCGACCAGGCCGGCCACCAGGGTCTCGGTGGCGATGTCGGCGCGCGGCAGCAGCACCCGGTCGATCGGGTCGAAGACCGGGTCGTAGGGCGGCCAGTCCTCCAGCAGGCCGGCCGCGGACTGCTCGCCGGACGGCACCAGGTCGGGCTTCACACCGAAGTCGACCAGCGCCTGCGCGGTGGTCTCGCCGACCGCCGCGACCTTGATGCCGGCGAACGCGCGGGCGTCCAGGCCGTACTCCTCGAACTTCTCCCGGACCGCGCGGACCGCGTTGACCGAGGTGAAGGCGATCCACTCGTAGCGGCCGGTGACCAGGCCCTTGATCGCCCGCTCCATCTGCTGCGGGGTGCGCGGCGGCTCCACGGCGATGGTCGGCACCTCCTGCGGCACCGCGCCGTAGGAGCGCAGCTGCTCGGAGAGCCCGTGCGCCTGCTCCTTGGTGCGCGGCACCAGCACGTTCCAGCCGAACAGCGGCTTGGTCTCGAACCAGGAGTGCGAGGAGCGGTGCTGGACCTGCTCACCGACCACGGCTATCACCGAGGTGGCCGGGTCGACCGGGGCCGACACCGGCGAGGGCAGCACCCGGGCCGCCTTCAGGTCGGCGGCGATGCCGGCCAGCGTGGAGGTGAAGGTGCGCTGGCGGGTGGTGGTGCCCGACAGGGTGGCGCAGAGCGCGGCGTCGGGCTTGCGGCCGTGGGTGACCAGCGCGTTCGCGGTGGCCGGCAGCTGGCCCAGGGTGGTGCGCACCACCAGGGTGGTCTCCGGGGCGCCGAGGTCGACCAGCGCACCGGCCAGCAGCGCGCCGCCGTCGACGAAGCGGACGTCGGCGCCGTTGCTGCCGCGCAGCGGCACACCGGCGTAGGCGGGCACGCCGACCGACTGGGCCACGCCCGGGATCACCTCGAAGGCGACCCCGGCCTTGGCGCAGAGCAGCATCTCCTCGGCGGCCCGGCCGTCCAGGCCCGGGTCGCCGTCGACGGTGCGGACCACCTGCTTGCCGGCCCGCACGGCGTCGGCGATCAGCTTGGCGACCGAGCCGGCGTCGTCGCCGCCGATGTCCAGCACCTCGCCCTCGCCGGTGGCGGCCGGGTTGTGCAGCTGCACCGCGTCCGGGCAGTGCGCCCGCACGGCGGTGGCGGTCAGCGGGTCGGCGATCAGCACGTCCGCCGTGGTCAGCACCTCGACGGCGCGCAGGGTGAGCAGTCCGGGGTCGCCCGGCCCGGCCCCCAGGAAGGTGCACAGTCCGGAACGGTCGGCGGTAGCGGTGGGGCTCATCAGACTCGCTCCCCCATCAGACCGGCCGCTCCGCCGTCGAGCAGCCGGGCGGCCAGCGCGTGGCCCAGGGCCTGCGCGGTCTGCTCGGCCGTTCCGTCCAGCGGGAGCGGGCCAGTGGTGGACATCATCAGCAGGGTGGCGCCGTCGGTGGTCCCGACCACGCCCTCCAGCCGCAGTTCGTTCTCCTCGACCCGGGCCAGCGCGGCGACCGGGGCGGAGCAGCCCGCCTCCAGGGCGGCCAGCAGCGCGCGCTCGGCGGCGACCGCGGCACGGGTCGGGAGGTGGTCGAGCGCGCCGAGGGCGGCGGCCAACTCGGGGGCGTCGGCACGGCACTCGATGGCCAGGGCGCCCTGGCCGGGGGCGGGCAGCATGACCGCCGGCTCCAGGCGCTGGCTGATCTCGGCCGACCGGCCGAGCCGGTTCAGTCCGGCGGTGGCCAGCACCACCGCGTCCAGCTCGCCGGAGTGGGTGTAGCCGATCCGGGTGTCCACGTTGCCGCGGATCGGGACCGTCTCGATCGCCGCGCCCCGACTGCGGGCCCAGGCGTTCAGCTGCGCCATCCGGCGCGGCGAGCCGGTGCCGATCCGGGCCGGGCGCCCGACGCACTTCTCCACCAGCGTCTCCAGGTCGAGGCCCTCGCGCGCCACCAGGGCGTCGCGCGCGTCCTCGCGCGGCGGGATCGCCGCCAGCACCAGGCCCTCGGGGGCCGCGGTGGGCAGGTCCTTGAGCGAGTGCACGGCGAAGTCGATCTCACCCGCCAGCAGCGCGTCGCGCAGCGCCGAGACGAAGACCCCGGTGCCCCCGATCTGCGCCAGGTGCTCGCGGGAGGTGTCGCCGTAGGTGGTGATCTCCACGAGCTCGACCGGGCGGCCGGTGACCTCGCTGACCTCGCGCGCCACCATGCCGGACTGCGCCATGGCCAGCGCGCTGCGCCGGGTGCCCAGCCGCAGCGGTATCGTTCCTGCGTCCAACTGGCCCTGCTGAGTGCTCAGTTGCCCATTCATAAGGCTTTCGTCCCGGTCGTGCTGGTGGTCGAGAGGGTGGTTCATCGCGCCGCTCCGCCCGCGAGACTACCGCTGGCGGGCTGCTTCGTGGGCCCTGCTTGTTCGCCGAGGGCCACCGGCGTGCCCGAAACCGCGCGCACCGCGCCCGGATCCAGGTCGAAGAGCTCGCGCAGCGCCTCCGCGTAGGAGGCGCCGCCGGGTTCGGCGGCCAGCTGCTTCACCCGCACCGTCGGCGCGTGCAGCAGCTTGTCGACCACCCGGCGGACGGTCTGCGCCATCTCCGCGCGGGCCCGCTCGTCGAGGTCGGGCAGTCGGGCCTCCAGGCGGGCCAGCTCGGCGCCGACCACCTCGGAGGCCATCGCGCGCAGCGCCACCACGGTGGGGGCGATCCGCGCGGCGCGCTGGGCGGCGCCGAAGGCGGCCACCTCCTCGGCGACGATGCCGCCGACCGCGTCCACGTCGCCGGCCCCGGGCAGCGCCGCGTCGGCCCGGGAGAGCGACTCCAGGTCGATCAGCAGCGCGCCGGGCAGCTCGTGCACCGCGTGGTCCACGTCCCGCGGCATGGCGAGGTCGAGGAAGGCCAGCGGGGTGGTGGCCGTGCGCTCGGCGAGCGCGGCGGCGACCTGGCCGGCCGGGATCACCACGCCGGCCGAGCCGGTGCAGGAGATCACCAGGTCGACCTCGGTCAGCGCCCGGCCGACCTCGGCGAAGTCCACGGTGCGGGCGCCCAGGGTGGCGGCCAGCCGCTCGGCCCGCTCCCGGGTCCGGTTGGCGATCACCAGGTCGCTCACCCCGGCCCGGGCCAGGGTGGCGGCGGCCAGCGAGCTCATCGAGCCGGCGCCGACCACCAGGGCCCGCTTGCCGGCGATCTCGCCGGCCCCCGCGGCCACCTGCTCCAGGCCGAAGGTGACCAGCGACTGGCCGGCCCGGTCGATGCCGGTCTCGCTGTGCGCCCGCTTGCCGACCCGCAGCGCCTGCTGGAACAGCTCGTTGAGGCCGCGGCCCGCGGTGTGCTCCTCCTGCGCCCGGGCCAGTGCGTCGCGCAGCTGACCGAGGATCTGGCCCTCGCCGACCACCATCGAGTCCAGGCCGCAGGCCACCGAGAAGAGGTGGTGGACGGCCCGGTCCTCGTAGTGCACGTAGAGGTGCGCGGTGAGCTCCTCCAGGTCCACCCCGCTGTGCTCGGCGAGCAGCAGCGAGAGCTCGGCGACCCCGGCGTGGAACTTGTCCACGTCGGCGTAGAGCTCGATCCGGTTGCAGGTGTTGAGCAGCGCGGCCTCGGAGACGGTGGCCGAGGCCGCCGCGTCGTGCAGCAGGCGGACCGGGACCTCGCCGGTCAGCGCGGCGCGCTCCAGGACGGTGACGGGTGCGGTGCGGTGGCTGAGACCGACGACCAACAGGCTCACGCGCCCACCTCGCAGAGCTCGGCGGCCGGCGAGCCGGACGCGCCTTCTCTGATGATTCGCCCGCTCATGCCGGCAGCACCGCCTGACGGTCGCTCTCGCCCTTCTCCTTGGCCTCCTTGGCCGCGCCGGCGGCGCGGCGCAGCTTGGCCGCGGCGGCCCGCACCGGGCCGGGCGCGCGCTCGCGCACCGGCCCCTCGGCCGGCAGCCCGTCCTCCGGCTCCTCGCCGGACTTGCGCTGCTCGTGGAAGGCCAGGATCTGGAGCTCTATCGACAGGTCGACCTTGCGCACGTCGACGCCGTCCGGAACGGTCAGCACGGTCGGGGCGAAGTTCAGGATGCTGGTGACCCCGGCCTCCACCAGGCGGTCGCAGACCTGCTGCGCGGCGCCCGGCGGAGTGGTGATCACGCCGATCGAGACCTGCTGGCTGTCCACGATGGACTCCAGCTCGTCCATGTGGCGCACCGGCAGGCCGGCCGCGGTGCTGCCGACCACCGCCGGGTCGGCGTCCAGCAGGGCCGCCACCCGGAAGCCGCGGGAGGCGAAGCCGCCGTAGTTGGCCAGCGCGTGGCCCAGGTTCCCGATCCCGACGATCACGACCGGCCAGTCCTGGGTGAGACCGAGCTCACGCGAGATCTGGTACACGAGGTACTCGACGTCGTAGCCCACCCCGCGGGTCCCGTACGAGCCCAGGTAGGAGAAGTCCTTGCGCAGTTTGGCCGAGTTGACCCCGGCGGCCGCGGCCAGCTCCTCGGAGGAGACGGTGGGCACCGAGCGCTCGGAGAGCGCGGTGAGCGCCCGCAGGTAGAGCGGGAGCCGGGCCACGGTCGCCTCGGGGATACCGCGAGCGCGCGTCTGACGTCCCACAGGGGTGCGGCGCATGGAGCCTCCGTCGGCAGGGCTGGGGGGCGTGGATTTGGGGGTGGATCGGCCGATTGCCACGGTGCTCCTGTGGGTGAAGCTGGGCTTTGGCTGCCAGGCTATGCGTTTGTGAACGTGTGCACAAAGATGGTGTCCGATTTGTCCCGTCACAGTGACGCGCATCACGCTCGAACGTGCGCACGGCCCTCCGGATCGCGACGGGGTCGGGCCAGCCGGGGCCAGTGCTGATCGGCGGCCAGTCGCAGCAGCCCGGCCCGGGCGGCGGGACGCCCCTTGGCCGCACTGGATGGTTCGCCCCAGCAGTACCGCAACAGCGCGGCGCTGGCCCGCGCGTCGCCGAGCGCGGTGTGCGCGGCGAAGCCGCCGAGGCCGGCCGCGGCCATGCAGGCGGCCAGCCCGAATCCGGTCGCCTCCGGGAGGTGGCGGCGGGCCAGTCGCATCGTGCAGACCTGCGGCACCGGCGACAGCGGCGTTCCGATCCGCGCGAACTCGCGCTCCAGGAAGGCCCGGTCACAGCTGACATGGTGACCCACCAGCACCCGACCGGCCAGCAGTTCGAGCAGAAGCGGGGCCAGTTCGCGGAACCTAGGGGCCCCGGCCACGTCCGCCTGGGCTATCCGGTGCACCTGGGTGGGCCCGACCGGTCCGCCCGGGTCGACCAGGCTGGTGAACTCGCGCTGCACGCCCAGCACGCCGTCCAGCAGCACCACGCCGACCTCGACCACCCGGTGCCGCCACGGGCTGCGCCCGGTGGCCTCCACGTCGACCACCGCGAATCCGCCAGCGGGCATCGCGGACCTCCAACGACCAGACCCCCGACGGCACGGAACGGGTTCGATCGTAGGCGGAGGGTCGATCCCGGTCCAGAGGTCGAACGGCCCGTCTCAGCCGGCGAGCGCCTTGCGCAGCCGCTTCTCGTCCACCCGCCAGAAGTCGTGCTGGCGCCCGTCGATCAGGGTGACCGGGATCTGCTCCCAGTAGCTGCGGTACAGCGCCTCGTCCTGGGTGATGTCCTTCTCCTCGAAGGCGGCGCCCAGTTCGCCGGTCACCTGCAGGATCACCTCCCGGGCCTGGTCGCACAGGTGGCACCCCGGCTTGCCGATCAGGGTGACCGTGCGGGAGGCGGGATCGGGCTTGGTGTCACGACGCAGCAGTGGGCTCACCGCACCATTGTGCGCCGCCACCGCATGCCCCGGGGTCGGCCCGGCTGACTATGCTCGGTGCCATGGCCGCGCTGCGAAGGCTCACCCAGGCAAGGCGTTCCCCCTCCGAGCGGACCGCTCTGGCCGGCGAGGCCGCCGCCGACGCCGCCGAGCAGGCGCTGCGCGCGGCCGGGCCGCTGCCGCCGGCCGCCGAGGAGGAGGCCGCCGGCCCGGTGGACCACCCGCAGGCCGCCGCCTTCTTCGACTGCGACAACACGATCCTGCAGGGCGCGGCGGTCTTCTACCTCGGGGTGGGCCTGTACCGGCGCAAGTTCTTCAACCGCCGCGACGTGGCCAAGTTCGCCTGGCAGCAGGCCTGGTTCCGGCTGGCCGGCGCCGAGGACCCGGCGCACATCGCGGACGCGCAGAGCACCGCGCTCTCCCTGGTGACCGGCAAGCGGACCGCCGACCTGGAGGCGATCTGCGAGGAGATCTTCGAGGAGATCGTGGCCGCCAAGGTCTGGCCGGGCACCCGGGCGCTGGTGCAGATGCACCTGGACGCCGGGCAGCGGGTCTGGCTGGTCACCGCCGCGCCGGTGGAGGTGGCCCGGATCATCGCCCGCCGGCTCGGCATGACCGGCGCACTGGGCACCGTGGCCGAGGAGGTGGACGGCGCCTACACCGGCCGGCTGGTCGGCGAGATGCTGCACGGTCCGGCGAAGGCCGCCGCGGTGCGCGCGCTGGCCCGGCGCGAGCAGTTGGACCTGGACCACTGCGCCGCCTACAGCGACTCGGCCAACGACATCCCGATGCTCTCGCTGGTCGGCCACCCGTTCGTGGTCAACCCCGACGGGCGGCTGCGCAAGCACGCCCGGGCGCACGGCTGGCGGGTGCAGGACTTCCGGACCGGCCGCAAGGCGGCCCGGATCGGCGTGCCGGCCGCGATCGCCGTCGGCGCGGTGGCGGGGGCCGCGGTGGCCGGGATGGCACTGCGCCGCCGCCGGCGCTGACCCCGGACCGGCCGCACCCCGCCCGACCTGCCGTCAAACCCCGGTGTCCGCGCCCGGTTTCGGCTGACCGGTTCTGATCGTTCGGGCGCCCCGGAAACTCGGCGATTGGCAACCCCGGTTGCCGGGAAACGGCCCGCCCGACCTCCCAAACGGTCACAGTGTGCCCCGGCACGGTCACCGAGGGCCTACAGTTCGGCGGCTTGTTCGGTCAGTTTCGGGTCATATACCACGCGAAGTGGATCCCAATCGACCACTTCGGCCACACGGTGTAGCTGTCATTGCACAAAGCGTTATTCTCTCCTGGATGCACGCCCACCCCAGGCGTCCCCGCCGCGGGGTGACGGGGAGTGTGCTCTCCGCGCAGGCGGAGGTGATCCGTCCACAGTTCTGCCTCTGGGAGTCCCGTGTACCCACCCGTCCGGAACGACGCGCCTGCTCCCTCCCGCCCGTCGCCGCCCGCCGCCAAGAGTCACCCGGTGAGTCGCCCGGTGGCCGAACTCGTGATCCCCGCCGCGCGCAACCTGCGGCTGCTGCGCGAACTGCTGCGCACCCAACTGGCCCACCAGGACGGCCCGGTGCGCCTGCTGCCCGGCCAGCTGGTGCCCGCCGGGGTGGGCCTGCCGCCGGGTCCGGCCCTGCGCTCGACCACGACCGGACCGGGCACCCGCAGCCGCACCGCCGCCGGGGGCGGCGCGCGCACCCGGTCCCGGGTGGTGCCGCACCAGGGCGGCGAGGCCGAGCCGAACCCGATCATGGAGCTGGTCGAGCGGGCCCAGGCCGGCGAGAGCGAGGCCTTCGGCCAGCTGTACGACCACTACAGCGACACCGTCTACCGGTACATCTACTACCGGGTCGGCAGCCGGGCCACCGCCGAGGACCTGACCAGCGAGACGTTCCTGCGCGCGCTGCGCCGGATCGGCACCTTCACCTGGCAGGGCCGCGACTTCGGCGCCTGGCTGGTCACCATCGCCCGCAACCTGGTCGCCGACCACTTCAAGTCCAGCCGGTTCCGGCTGGAGGTGACCACCGGGGAGATGCTCGACTCCAACGAGTGCGAGCGCAGCCCCGAGGACTCGGTGCTGGAGTCGCTCTCCAACGCGGCCCTGCTGGACGCGGTGCGCCGGCTCAACCCGCAGCAGCAGGAGTGCGTCACGCTGCGCTTCCTGCAGGGGCTCTCGGTGGCCGAGACGGCCCGGATCATGGGCAAGAACGAGGGCGCGATCAAGACCCTGCAGTACCGCGCGGTGCGCACGCTGGCCCGGCTGCTGCCCCCGGACGCCCGGTGATCCGCGCCCGATGAACATATCCGCGCGACCGGGGCCCCTTCCCCGCCGGGAGCCGGGGGCGTCATCCCGAAGACCGTTCCCACACGTCCGGGTGAGAATGCGGTCACATGATCACTCGTGCGTAACCGACCACCGGCACCACTCGTTGCCCAGCGTGCAAACCCCCTCGGGCGCCGCGGTCAAGCAATGCCGCGCCGAGTCACCCGAAGGAGTGGATTTGGCCCGCCGTGGCAACCGTCCGGCAGGCCGGGGAGTCGACAACGACGAAGGGAGGTGTGGCCCGTGACGGCTAACGTGCTGGAGCACCGGCGGGCGAAGGCCTTCGCCGAGGCGCTGGAGGCCCACCGGACAGGACAGCAACCCGCCGCGGTCGGCAGTGCACCGCTTGGGCAACTCCTCGACACCGCCGAGGCCCTGAGCGCGCTGAGCGTGCCCGGCCTGGGCGCCGAGAAGCGTGCCGAACAGCGAGCGCTCCTGATGGCCGCCTTCGAGCAGACGGTGGCCGGCGGCGGACTCGCCGCCCCCGTGGCGCGCCGGCACCGGGCCGACCGGATCGGCCACCGGCGCCGCTGGGGCCGCCGGTTCGCGATCACCGGCCTGGTCGCCGGGGTCACCGTGGGCAGCTTCGCCGGCGTGGCCGCGGCCAGCTCGGGCGCGCTGCCGGGCGACCCGCTGTACGGCATGAAGCGCGGTCTGGAGGGCCTGCGGCTCGACCTGGCCGACTCGGACGCCGAGCGCGGCTCGCTGCTGCTGGACCAGGCCACCACCCGGCTCGCCGAGGCCCGCTCGCTGATCGGGCAGACCGACGGCAAGGGGTTGAGCCCGCAGACGGTCAGCCGGCTCGGCAACGCGCTGCGCGACATGCACGCCGAGGCCGCCAAGGGCCGCGACCTGCTCCGCTCGGTCTACCGGGCGAACGGCTCGCTGGACCCGATGCGCAAGCTGGCCGCGTTCA
Organism: Kitasatospora sp. NPDC058965; assembly: GCF_042741245.1. Classification (NCBI taxonomy): domain Bacteria; kingdom Bacillati; phylum Actinomycetota; class Actinomycetes; order Kitasatosporales; family Streptomycetaceae; genus Kitasatospora; species Kitasatospora sp. NPDC058965. The sequence continues at coordinate 17,536 of NZ_JBHYKG010000073.1, read as the reverse complement.
CCGAGGGGCAGGACGGCCACTGGAACAACCTCCAGTCGCAGCTGCCCGCCCAGCTGACCCCCGAGGCCGGCCAGGTCGACCAGCTCTTCGGCGACTTCACCGCCGAGGTGGCCCCGCTCCACCTGGACCAGGGCCACGGCCACCCGGCCGGCACCCCGTCGACCGCGCCGTCGTCCGACGGCTCCGGGGCCGGCGGCAGTCCCAGCACCGGCACCGGCGGTCAGCAGGCGGCCTCGCCGAACCCGGACGGGCGCGGCAACCGGCCCGACGGCGGCACGGCGGACCGCAGCGGCGGCGCGGCGGGCGGGTCCAACCCGGCCGGCGCCAACCCGGTGGGCGGCCTGGTCAACGGGCTCACCGGCAGCCTCACCGGTCAGAACGGCGTGGCCGGCGCCCCCTCCGGTGCCCCGGGCAGCCCCGCGGCCACCCCGGACGGCTCGCCGAGCGCGGCGCCCAGCACCCCGGCGCCGCAGCAGGGGCTCAACCTGCCACCGCTGATCCCGGGCCTGCTGCCCGGGCTCGACCTGAGCGGCAACTGACGCACCGTCGAGGGGCGGTCCCGGTCCGGGACCGCCCCTCGACGGCCGGTCGGGCCCGTCAGAAGAACACCGAGCGCCGCTCCACCAGCAGCCGGTACAGCGTGTGCTGGATGGTCTCGCGGACCTCGTCGGTGAGGTTGAAGACCAGCATCGGGTCCTCGGCCGCCTCCGGCGGGTGCTGGTCCGTCGGGATCGGGGTGCCGAACTGGATGGTCCACTTGGTCGGCAGCGGGATCGCGCCGAGCGGGCCCAGCCAGGGGAAGGTCGGGGTGATCGGCACGTAGGGCAGGCCGAGCAGCCGGGCCAGCGTCTTGACGTTGCCGAGCATCGGGTAGGTCTCCTCCGCCCCGACGATCGAGCACGGCACGATCGGCACCCCGGCCCGCAGCGCCGAGGCGACGAAGCCGCCGCGGCCGAACCGCTGCAGCTTGTACCGGTCGGCGAACGGCTTGCCGATGCCCTTGAAGCCCTCCGGCCAGACCCCGACCACCTCGCCGCGCTCCAGCAGCGCCTGGGCGTCCTCGTTGCAGGCCAGCGTGTGCCCGGCCTTGCGGGCCAGCTCCCCCACCAGCGGGAGCACGAAGACCAGGTCGGCGGCGAGCATCCGCAGGTGCCGGCGGGCCGGGTGGTGGTCGTGGATCGCCCACTGGGTCATCAGCGCGTCCAGCGGCACCACCCCGGAGTGGTTGGCCACCACCAGCGCCCCGCCCTCGGTGGGGATGTTCTCGATCCCGCGCACCTCGATCCGGAAGTACCGCTCGGCCACCGGCCGCAGCACCGAGAGCAGGACCTCCTCGGTCAGCTCCTGGTCGAAGCCGAACTCGTCCACCTGGTAGTCGCCGGTGATCCGGCGGCGCAGGAACGCCAGCCCGTTGGCGGCCCGGTCCTCCCAGCCCTTGCCCAGCACCGACTCGGCCGCCGGGCCGAACCGTCCGGCCAGCAGGCCGGCCACCGACCCGGCCAGCCGGTCGGCCAGCGGGGTGCGCCCGGGCTCGCCGGCGGTCCAGCTGGGCGCGGTCTCGATCGGGATCACCTTGGCCTGGCCGGCGGTCATCGGGACTCCTCGGGTGCGGGCTTGAGCAGGTCGGTGAGCCGGTCGGTGAGGGCGGCCAGCCGCTCGGGGGGCAGCAGCCCGCCGCCCTGGTCGGCGGCGAAGTCGGCGAACGCCTCCGGCGTGGTGTACCGCGGGCGGTAGCCGAAGACCTCGCGCAGCGCGGTGGTGTCCACCACCCGGCCGTGGGTGAGCAGGCCGATCTGCTCGGCCGAGAAGTCGGAGACCCGGGTCTGCTTGGCCAGCGCGGCCGCCCAGCCGAGTGCGGGCGCCGGCATCGGCAGGGTGGGCCGGCCCAGCCTGCGGGCGCACTGGGAGAGCAGCAGCACGCCGTCCCCCGCCACGTTGAAGGTGCCGGTGGTGGCGGCGCCGGGCGCCGGGTCCAGCGCGGCCAGCCGCAGCACCTCCACCGCGTCCTCCACGTGGACGAACTGCAGCCGCGGGTCGTAGCCCAGCACCGTGGGCAGCACCGGCAGCCCGAAGTACTCGGCCAGCGGGGTGTCGGCCCCGGGGCCGACCAGGTTGGCGAACCGCAGCACCGAGATCGCCACGTCGGGCCGGCGCCGGGCGAAGCCGCGCACGTAGCCCTCCACCTCGGCCGCGTCCTTGGCGAACCCGCCGCTGGGCAGGGTCTTGGCCTGGGTGCGCTCGGTGAAGACGGCGGGGTCGCGCGAGGTGGCGCCGTACACCCCGGTGGTGGACTTGACGACCAGTCGGCGCAGTTGGGCGGACTGCTGGCAGGCCCCGAGCAGCTGCATGCTGCCGATGACGTTGATCTCCTTGACGGTGGCCCGCCCGGCCGCGCCCGGATTGGTGGCGCTGACGTTCAGGTGCACCACGGTGTCCACCGCGTACTCGGCCAGCACCCGGGCGATCGCGGGGCGGCGCAGGTCCACCGGCGCGAAGACGTAGTCGGCCACCGGGTCGCCCGGCTGCGGCGGCGGCAGGTGCCGGGGCGGCAGCACGTCGACGCCGACCACCAGCTCGACCCCCGGCTGACGGCGGATCCGCTCGGCGAACTGGGCACCGAGTTGCCGGGCCACGCCGGTGACCAGCACCACCTTGCCCACTGTTCCGCCACCCTCCGGCCGCCGCGCTCGACGGTTGCACCGTACCGCGCTGCGGAGCCGAAGTCCGAGCGGCTGCCCGGCGCCGGTGCGGCGCCCCGGGCCGGCCCGGAAACGAGTGCTGCCCGCCCCGGGCCACGAGGGCCGGGACGGGCAGCACCTTTGCACCTGGAGCGCGGCTCCGTAGGTGTTACTTCTTGTTGCGACGCTGCACGCGGGTCCGCTTCAGAAGCTTGCGGTGCTTCTTCTTGGCCATACGCTTGCGACGCTTCTTGATGACAGAGCCCACGGAACAACCCTCGCTCACTGAGACTGCCGCCCGTGAGAGACGGAGTCCATACGACTGACGGAGGGCCTAGCCTACCGTCCGAGCGGCCCGGCCCGTAATCGGGACCACCCGAGCGGCGTGCTCAGGCGCTCTGCCGCCCGACGTAGGAGTCCTTGAGGTAGTCGTGGACCGCCTGTTCGGGCACCCGGAAGGACCGGCCGACCCGGATGGCGGGCAGCTCTCCGCTGTGCACCAACCGGTAGACCGTCATCTTGGACACCCTCATGACCGAAGCGACTTCTGCGACGGTCAGAAAGTTGACCTCTTGCAGGGGGCGTTCGCCGGAACTCATGACCTCACCCGACCCTAATCCGTGTGCAAGGCACCGGCTTCCCCTCCGGTGACTCGACCGACACACGCGTATCCCCAGAGTAGTTGCGGGTGGTACGGGTGGGAAGAGGGAGATGGCGACTCCTTGTACGATCGGACATCAGCCCGTTGGAGGAGCCCCGGCATCGGCGTTCTGTAGCAGCTTCGCTGCGCTCCGTCGCCGTTCGAGACGTTACGGCAGCATCCCGTGCTGGGGGAAGACGGCCCGCCGGGCCGCCAGGATCGCCTGGTCGAGGCGGTCCGCCGGATCGTAGCCGGTCTCGTGGAAGTCGCGGAAGGCGGGGTCGACCCCGTCGGTCATCCGCAAGGGGGCCTGGCGGCGGGCTTGACGGAACACCTCGGCCCGCCACGGCTCGGGGGTCTCGGTGCCCGGGTCCAACGGCTGCCCGGCGGCGATCGCCACCAGGTGGGTCCAGGTCCTGGGGACCACGTCCACCACCGCGTACCCGCCGCCGCCGAGCGCCACCCAGCGGCCCCCGCACAGCTCGTGGGCCAACCGGTGCAGGTCGGCCGCGACCGCGCGCTGCGCGTCCACGGTGACCGCGAGGTGGGCCAGCGGGTCCTCCACGTGCGTGTCGGCGCCGTGCTGACTGACGATCACCTGCGGGCGGAAGGCGGCCAGCAGCTCGGGGACCAGCGCGTGGTAGGCGCGCAGCCAGCCCGCGTCGCCGGTGCCGGCCGGCAGCGGCAGGTTGGCGGCCGAGCCGGGCGCGGCCTCGCCGCCGGTCTCGGTGGCCCAGCCGGTCTGCGGGAAGAGCGTGCTGGGGTGCTCGTGCAGCGAGACGGTGAGCACCCGCGGGTCGTCCCAGAAGGCCTGCTGCACGCCGTCGCCGTGGTGCACGTCCACGTCCACGTAGGTGACCCGCTCGGCGCCCAGCTCCAGCAGCCGGGCCACCGCCAGCGCCGCGTCGTTGTACACGCAGAAGCCGGAGGCCCGGCCCGGCATCGCGTGGTGCAGCCCGCCGGCGAAGTTGACGGCGTGCGGGGCGCTGCCGCGCCAGACCGACTCGGCGGCGGCCACCGACTGGCCCGCGATCAGCGCGGAGGCCGCGTGGATGGCCGGGAAGACCGGGTTGTCGTCGGTGCCCAGGCCGTGCCGCAGGTCGACCGCGGTCGGGTCCGCGGCGGCCCGGCGCACCGCCGCGATGTACTCGGAGCGGTGTACCAGGGCCAGGGTGGACTCGCCGGCCGGCGGCGCGGCGGCCCGGGTGACCCCGGGCGCGCGGTCCAGCCCGAAGGCCTCCACCAGCCGCATCGTCAGCGCCAGCCGGGTCGGGTCCATCGGGTGCTGCGGGCCGAAGTTGTAGGCGGTGACCCCTTCGTCCCAGAAGAGGCTCAGCGCGCAGGCTCGGTCAGACTCGGCTGGGGGCATGGTCCAACGCTATCGGCTGCCGCGCGGCCGGGGCGAAGTGCCCGGCCAGCGGCACGACCGCGAGGACCAGCAGCATCGGGGCGCACAGCGCCCAGCGGTACGAGGAGGCGCCGGCGATCGCGCCGACCAGCGGCGAACCGACCAGGAAGCCGACGTAGTTGAACAGGTTGAGCCGGGCCACCGCGGCGTCGGAGTCGTCCGGGAAGAGGCGCCCGCCGGCCGCGAAGACCTGCGGGATCACCGCGCAGATGCCCAGGCCCAGCACCGTGAAGCCGAGGATCCCGGCCCAGGCGGCCGGGGCCAGTGCGGCGATCCCGAAGCCCAGGGCGGCCACCCCGGCGCCGACCCGGACCACCGTCACCGCGCCGAAGGCCTGCACGCCGCGGTCGCCGAAGGTGCGGCCGAGCAGCAGCGCGACCATGTACCCGGCGTAGGCCAGTGCGGCCACCCGGTCGGTGCTGTGCAGGGTCCCGGTGAGGTACTTGGCGCTCCAGTTGGAGACTGTGGAGTCGGCGATGTAGGCGAAGGCCATCGCGGCGCACAGCGGCAGCAGCGGCTTCCAGGGGATCGACCGGGCGGCGGCCGCCGCGGCCTCGCGCACCGCGTCGCCGAGCTCGGCCGGCCCGGGGAAGAACCGACCGGCCACCAGCGCGGCCGGCACCAGCACCGCCACGCTCGCGCCGAACAGGGTGAGCAGGCTCAGGTGGGCGCCGGCGCTGGCCAGCAGCGCGCCCACGATGCCGCCCAGGCTGAAGGCGGCGTGGAAGCCGAGCATGATCGAGCGCCCGTACCGGTGCTGCAGGCCGACCCCGAGCATGTTCATCGAGGCGTCCAGCGCGCCGACCAGCAGGCCGAAGCCGGCCAGGGCCAGGCCCAGCGCCCACAGCTGGTGGCCCAGGCCCACCCCGACCAGGGTGAGGCAGACCAGCGGCTGGACGATCCGCAGCACCGTGCGCGGTGCGGTCCGCTTGACCAGCTGCTCGGACAGGATCGACCCGACCCCGGCCAGGATCGGCACCGCGGCCAGGAAGACCGTCAGGGTGCCGTCGGAGAGTCCGTACTGGCGCTGGATGCCGGGGATCCGGGTGACCAGCAGGGCGAAGGTGGTGCCCTGCAGCAGGAAGCTGATCAGCAGGGCGGTGCGGGCTCGGCGCAGCCGCGCCGTCACCGCCGGGACATCGCTGGTCATCCGGGACCTCGCTCACCACCGGGGCAGCGCCTACTGCCCGGTACGAAGATGTTGGCGGCAGCGTAGGTGGTGGCCGCCGGTTTGGGGAGGGGTCGGCCAGGACTGAGTTGGACAGTTGACCTAATCGTCACTTGCCGCCGGAGGCCAGCTCGCGCGAGCGGTCCCGGGCCGCCTCCAGCGCGCCCAGCAGTGCCGCCCGCACCCCGTGGTTCTCCAGCTCGCGGATGGCCGCGATGGTGGTGCCGGCCGGCGAGGTGACCGCCTCCCGCAGCTTCACCGGGTGCTCGCCGGAGTCGCGCAGCATCACCGAGGCACCGATCGCGGACTGCACGATCAGGTCGTGCGCCACCTGGCGGGGCAGTCCGAGCAGGATCCCGGCGTCCGTCATCGCCTCCACCAGGTAGTAGAAGTAGGCCGGTCCGGAGCCGGAGAGCGCGGTGGCCGCGTCCTGCTGGGACTCCGGCAGCCGCAGTGCCTTGCCGACCGAGGCGAAGATCTCCTCGGCCCGCAGCAGGTGCTCCTCGGTGGCGTGCGAGCCACCGGAGATCACGCTCATGCCCTCGTCCACCAGCACCGGGGTGTTGGGCATCACCCGGACCACCGGGGTGCCGGCGGGCAGCCGGGCCTCGAACCAGCGGGTCGGGATGCCGGCCGCGGCGGAGATGACCAGTCGGCCCGGGGTCAGGTGCGGACCCAGCTCCTCCATCAAGGTTCCCATGTCCTGCGGCTTGACCGCGAGGATCAGGGTGTCGGCGAGCTTGGCGGCCTCGGCGTTGGTGCCGGCCGCCACCCCGTAGCGCTCGGCCAGCTCGGCGGCCCGCTCCGGCCGCCGGGCGGTGACCATGACCTCGGCCGGGCGCTTGCCGGCCCGCAGCAGGCCGGAGAGCAGCGCCTCGCCGATCTTTCCGGTGCCGAGGAAGGCGATCCGCTGGGGGTGGACGGCGCTGCTGGTCATGGCAAGGGCTCCTGATCACCGCGACGGTACTGCCGCCATCCTCGCACCAGGGAGCGGCCGGACCGGGGAGCCGTCCAGCGGGCGGACAGCCGGTGAACGGGGGCCCACATTCGCGAGCGGAGCGCGCGGCCGACACGCACGGCGCGCGGAGTCAAGCGAGCGCCCCCTGGGACCTGACGCAATGCCGGTGGATCGGACGCTGACTCTGGGCCGCGGTCTTTGACAAAAGATATTTCTAACTGTCAATTAGATCATAAATATGGTTCGACAGCCGCCGCCACAGCCGCTCAGGGCTCCGCTCCCGCGCCGGCACGGACCGTCACCCCGCCGACCACGCTGGGTGGCCGCCCCTGGGGAGGCTCACCGTGAGAAATCTCGACAGCACCACGCTGCTCCTGGCCGCACTGGCCCTGCTGCTCGGCCTGAGCCGGGCCGCGGGCCGGCTGGCCGCCCGGTTCGGGCAGCCGGCCGTCCTCGCCGAGATCGCGGTCGGGGTGGCCCTCGGACCCACCCTGCTGGGCCGGCTGCTGCCCTCGGTGCACCGCAGCCTGTTCGGCCAGGACGTGCGCACCGTGTTCGGCGGGCTGGCCCAGCTCGCGGTGGCGCTGTACGCGTTCGAGATCGGCCGCCACCTGGCCGCCGGACCGGGCGGGCGGGACGGCCGGGCGGGCAGGCCGACCGGGCGGGCCGCGCTGGTGCTGGCCGCCGTCTCGCTGCTGGCCCCCGCGCTGGCCGGCCTGGCCCTGGCCGTACCGCTGCACCGGCACCACCTGGCGGGCGCCGGTGTCGGCCTGCCCGGCTTCGCCCTCTACCTGGCCTGCGCGATGGGTGTCACGGCGGTGCCGGTGCTGGCCCGGATCCTGCAGGACCGCGGGCTGGAGGGGACCTACGTCGGCCGGCTCAGCCTGGTGGCCGCCTCGATCGGTGACGCGGCCTGCTGGTGCCTGCTCGGGGTGGCGCTCTGGCTGGCCGGGCGGATGGGCTGGGTGCAGCTGCTGGCGGCCCTGCTGGGCGCCGCCGCGGCCGCCCTGCTGGCCCGCCGCCGGCCGGCCGGGAGATCGGCCGTCCGGTCGGCCGGCCGGGAGATCGGGGTGGTGGCCACCGTCGGGGCGATCTGCCTGGCCGCGGCGCTCTCCTCCGGACTCGGGCTGCACCCGCTGTTCGGCGGCCTGATGCTCGGCCTGGCCTGGCCGGACCGCCGCCGGCCGGCCGTCGCCGCCGCCCGGCCGCAGGGACCGGCCGCGGTGATCGGCCAACTGGCCGCCGTGCTGCTGCCCTGCTTCTTCCTGGGGGCCGGTCAGCAGGTCGACCTGGGCGCCGATCTGACGGACGGGAGCTTCCTGCTGCTGGTCGCGCTGCTCCTGGTGGTGGCGACGGTGTCGAAGTTCGCGGTCTGCGCCCTGCTCGGCCGGCGCCAGGGCCTGGGGCGCACCGCGGCGCTGCGGCTCGGGGTGCTGATGAACACCCGCGGCCTGACCGAGATCGTGGTGCTGACCACCGGGTACCAGGCCGGCCTGATCGGGCACCGGCTGTTCGAGGCGCTGCTGGTGGTCGCGCTGCTGGCCACCGCGGCGGCCGGACCGGCGCTGTCGCTGCTGCAGCGGGCGGGCGCGGCGGACGGGCCGGAGCCGGTCCGCCCGGCTCAGCCCGCCAGCTTCTCGTAGACCCGCAGGGTGCGCTCGGCCACGCCGGTCCAGGAGAACCGTTCCTCCACCCGGCGGCGGCCGGCCGCCCCGTACACCTCGGCCAGGTCCGGCTCGTCCAGCAGCCGGTTGACGGCCGCGGCCAGCCCGTTCGACAACTCGGCCGGGTCCGCCGGCTCGCCGGTCCCGTCCTCGGCGGCGCGGTAGTCGACCAGCAGGCCGGTCCCGCCGTCCACCACGACCTCGGGGATCCCGCCGACCCGGGTGGCCACCACGGCGGTGCCGCAGGCCATCGCCTCCAGGTTGACGATGCCCATCGGCTCGTAGACGGAGGGGCAGACGAAGGCGGCGGCGTGGGTGAGCAGCTGGCGCACCGAGGTGCTGTCGAGCATCCCGTCGATCCGGATCACCCCGTCCCGGGTGCGGCTCAATTCGTCGACCAGGCCGGCCACCTCGGCGGCGATCTCCGGGGTGTCGGGCTGCCCGCAGCAGAGCACCAGCTGGGCCTGCGGCCGGAGCTCGAAGGCGGCCCGCAGCAGGTGCGGCAGCCCCTTCTGCCGGGTGACCCGGCCGACGAAGAGGACGAACGGGCGGGCCGGGTCGATGCCGAACCGCTCCAGCGCGTCCAGCCGCAGGTCGGCACGGTAGATCTCGCTGTCAATTCCGTTGTGAATCACGTGCACCCGCTCGGGGTCGACCGCCGGGTAGGCGCGCAGGATGTCCTCCCGCATCGCACCGGAGACGGCGATCAGCGCGTCGGCCGCCTCCGCGGCGGTGCGCTCCAGCCAGCTGGAGAGCGCGTAGCCGCCGCCGAGCTGCTCGGCCTTCCACGGCCGCAGCGGCTCCAGGCTGTGCATCGTCATGACGTGCGGCACGCCGTGCAGCAGCTTGGCGAGCTGCCCGGCGGCGTTCGCGTACCAGGTGTGGCTGTGCACCAGGTCGGCCCCGGCGCAGTCGGCGGCGATCCGCAGGTCGGCTCCGAGGAACTGTAAAGCCGGATTGACAGCAGTCAGGTCCGCCGGCACCTGGTAGGCCGTGGTGTCCGCCTCGCTGCGGGCCACGCCCAGGCAGCGCACCTGGACCTCGGCCAGCGTGCGCATGGCCCGGGTGAGCTCGGCCGCGTGGACTCCGGCGCCGCCGTAGACCTCCGGCGGGTACTCGCGGGTGAGCAGGTCGACGCGCATCAGGAAGGTCCTTTCAGGTGCGGTCGGGGTCCGCGGGCGCGGTCAGCAACAGCCGCCGGTCGGCAGGTTGCCCGTCGTGTCGGTGGTGGAGTTCACCGAGGTGCTGCCGTCCACCAGGGGGGCCGTGGACGTGGCGGAACCGCTGGGGGCCAGCACGAACAGAGCCCCGAGGAGGAGCAGGACGGCGCCGAGGGACAGCGGAAGGATCGTGCGCATGGGGGCGGTGCCTTTCGCCTAGTCAGTTTCGTTGACAAGGAGAGTCAATCCGAGTTGACCCACACTGTCAATGATCGTCTTGACTGGCGACTTTGCAGCACGGAGAGTAACCATGCGCACAGTGGGAAGGACCACGTATGCCCCGTGTGTTGTTCACGTAGTGCAGCCTTCGGTACCCGCCGACCTCCTTGGCGAGTGCCCGCAGGTGGTGTAAAAGATGGAGTCAAATGGGCACCCCTGAGGTAGGGCTCGATCAGCTCCACCTCCCCGTTGACCGGAGAACCATGGACCAATCACAGAGTGAGATGAATGGCATCGGGCAGCGGCTGCGCGAACTGCGCCAGAAGCGCGGACTGAACCAACAGGACCTCGCTTCCGACGACATCTCGGTGAGCTACGTCTCCCTCATCGAGACCGGCAAGCGCGCGCCCTCGGACACCGTCCTGAAGACGCTGGCCGAGCGGGTCGGCTGCACGGTCGACTACCTGCGGACCGGACGGGACGACGCCCGGGTCAAGGAGCTCGAACTCAAGGTCGCCTTCGGTGACATGGCGCTGCGCAACGGCGCCAACGGCGAGGCCCTGCAGTCCTACAGCGAGGCGCTGGCCAACGCCCCGCTGCTGCAGGAGGCGACGGTCCGCCGGGCCCGGCTCGGTCAGGCGCTGGCCTTCGAGAAGCTCGGCCGGCTGGAGGCCGCGATCCAGCTCTTCACGGCCCTGTTCGAGGACCGGGCCACGGTGCCCGGCACCGGGGAGTGGGCCCAGCTCGCCGTCGCGCTGTGCCGGGCCTACCGGGACTCCGGCGACCAGATGATGAGCGTCGAGGTGGGCGAGCGCGCCCTCAAGCGGCTCGACCAGCTGGGCCTGGAGTACACCGACGACCACATCCAGCTCGGCGCCACGCTGATCACCTGCTACTTCCAGCGCGGCGACCTGACCCAGGCCCAGCTGCTGGTCAACCGGCTCTCCGCGATGGCCGAGCAGAGCGGCTCCCGGGTGGCCCGCGGCTCGGTCTACTGGAACGCCGCCCTGGTGGCCCGCAGCCGCGGTCAGTTCCAGGAGTCGCTGGCCCTCACCGAGCGCGCGCTGATGCTGATGGCGGAGACCGACAACGTCCGCCACCTCGGCGTCCTCAAGGCCAACTGCGCCTCCTTCCTGCTGGACACCGACAGCACCGAGTACGAGCGGATCGAGGAGCTGCTGACCGAGTCGCAGGACGCCGTCGTCGAGGTCGGCACCGCGGTCGAACAGGCGAAGGTGGAGATCGAGTTCGCCCGTCTGGCGCTGCGTCAGGGCGTACCGCACTCCGCCATCGACCGGGCCAGCCGGGCGATCGGGCTGCTGCGCAGCGAGTCGCCCTGGGACTCCGCCTTCGCCCGGGCGCTGCTGGCCCAGGCCCAGTTCGACCTGGGCGAGGAGCGGTCCGCCCGGGAGACCATGCAGGCGGTCGAGCGCGAGCTCCTGCGGCTGCCCGAGAACCGGGCCAGCGCCACCGTCTGGCGCCAGGCCGGCGACGTCTGGCTGGCCAACGGGTGCCCCGTCGAGGCCATGTCCTTCTACCAGCGGGCGCTCAGCGGCGCCGGCCTGGTCCCGCTGCACAGCACCGCCCCCGCCAAGGTGGTCGCCCCGCAGGCGTGAGCGCGTGCACCGCGGGACGGGCGGCTGGGGGGCCGCCCGTCCCACCGGGCCCGTCACGCCTGCGCGATCGCCGCCAGCACCCGCTCGCGCAGCGCCGCCAGCGTGGCCGCGTCACCGGCCTCGGCGTTCAGTCGCAGCACCGGCTCGGTGTTGGACGGCCGCACGTTGAACCAGGACCCGTCCGCGAAGCTCGCGGTCAGCCCGTCCAGGTGGTCCAGCTGCGCCGCCGCGTCGCCCAGCGCGCGCTCCACGGCGGCCACCGCGGCCGCCGGGTCGGGCGTGCGCACGTTCACCTCGCCGGACGCCTCGTAGCGCTTCAGGCCGTCCACCAGGCGCGACAACGGGCCCTCGGTGGAGGAGAGTTCGGCGATGATGTGGAGCGCCGCGAGCAGGCCGGTGTCGGCGAACCAGAAGTCCCGGAAGTAGTAGTGCCCGGAGTGCTCGCCGCCGAAGACCGCCTGGTGCTCGGCCATCAGCGCCTTGACGAACGAGTGGCCGACCCGGGAGCGCACCGGCTTGCCGCCGGCCTCCTCGATCTGCTCCACCGAGCCGCGCGAGGTGATCAGGTTGTGCACCACCGCGGCGCCGGGCTCGCGGGCCAGCAGCCGCTTGGCCACCAGGGCGACGACCGAGGAGGCGGGCACCGCCTCGCCCCGCTCGTCCACCGCGAAGCACCGGTCGGCGTCCCCGTCGAAGGCCAGGCCCAGGTCGGCGCCCTCGGCCCGGACCCGCTCCTTGAGCGCGGCCACGTTCTCCGGCTTCATCGGGTCGGCCTCGTGGTGCGGGAAGCTGCCGTCCAGCTCGAAGTACATCGGGACGACCGTCAGTTCGGGCTGGTTCAGGACCAGCGGGACGGTCAGGCCGGCCATCCCGTTGCCCGCGTCCACCACCACCTTGAGCGGGCGCAGCCCGGACAGGTCGACCAGGCCGTGCAGGTGCGCCGCGTAGTCGGCCAGCAGCGCCACCTCGCGGCTGCCGCCCGGCCGGCCGGCCGGCGCCGGCGCGGGCTCGGTCAGCGCCGCCCGCAGCACCTCCAGGCCGGTCCCCTCGCCGACCGGGACGGCGCCCGCCCGGCAGAGCTTGATCCCGTTGTAGCCGGCCGGGTTGTGGCTCGCGGTGAACATCGCCCCGGGCACCCCGAGCCGGCCGGAGACGTAGTACAGGTAGTCGGTGGAGCCGAGGCCGGCGTCCACCACCGCCGCCCCCTGCTCGCGCACGCCGCGGGCGAAGGCGGCGGCCAGCGCGGGCGAGGTGTCGCGCATGTCCCGGGCCACCGCGATCTCCGGGGCGCCGGTCAGCCGGGCGAAGGCGGCGCCGATCCGGTGCGCGGCCGCCTCGTCGAGTTCCTGCGGGGACAGGCCCCGGATGTCGTAGGCCTTGACCAGCCGGGCGGCGAGCTCAGGCGTCATGGTCGTTCCTCTCCAGAAGGTCCGGGTCGGCCGGCGCCAGCGGCAGCGCGGTGCCCGGCGGGCACAGCCACACGGTGGCCAGCGGCGGCAGGGTCAGCTCGGCACTGAACTGCTCCCCCTGCCAGGGCACGTCCTCGGCCCGGTAGGGGGTGGTGGGCCCGGCACCGGAACCGCCGTAGCGGACCTGGTCGGTGTCCAGCACCGGCACCCAGGTGCCCGCGTCGGGCAGCCCGACCCGGTAGCCGGTGCGGACCGTCGGCGACAGGTTGACCACGGCCACCAGGGCCCGGCCCGCGGCGTCGCGGCGCACGAAGGAGTAGACGTTGTCCTGCGCCGCGTCGGCGTCCAGCCAGCGGAAGCCCTCCGGGGAGGTGTCCAGCTCCCAGAGCGCGGGGCAGTCCTGGTAGATCCGGTTGAGCTCGCCGACCAGGCGCTGCACGCCGCGGTGGTCGGCGGCGGCCGGCCAGCCGTCGTCCAGCACCCACCAGAGCGGGCCGGTCTCGTGGTTCCACTCCGAGCCCTGGGCGAACTCCTGGCCCATGAAGATCAGTTGCTTGCCCGGGTGGGCCCACATGAAGCCCAGGTAGGCGCGGTGGTTGGCGCGCTGCTGCCACCAGTCGCCGGGCATCTTGGCGACCAGCGCCTGCTTGCCGTGCACCACCTCGTCGTGCGAGATCGGCAGCACGTAGTTCTCCGAGTACGCGTACACCATCGAGAAGGTCAACTCGTGGTGGTGGTACTGGCGGTGGATCGGGTCGCGGCCGAAGTAGCGCAGCGAGTCGTGCATCCAGCCCATGTTCCACTTCAGGCCGAAGCCCAGGCCCCCGCTGTCGGTGGGCCGGGTCACCCCGCCCCAGGCGGTGGACTCCTCGGCGATGGTGACCACGCCGGGGCAGCGCCGGTAGACGGTGGCGTTCATCTCCTGCAGGAAGCCGACCGCGTCCAGGTTCTCCCGGCCGCCGTGCTGGTTGGGGGTCCACTGCCCGTCCGGGCGGGAGTAGTCGAGGTAGAGCATCGAGGCGACCGCGTCCACCCGCAGGCCGTCGACGTGGAACTCCTCGCACCAGTACACCGCGTTGGCGACCAGGAAGTTGCGCACCTCGGCCCGGCCGTAGTCGAAGGTGAGGGTGCCCCAGTCGGGGTGCTCGGCCCGCAGCGGGTCGGCCGGTTCGTAGAGCGGCTCGCCGTCGAACCGGGCCAGCGCGAACGCGTCCTTGGGGAAGTGGGCCGGGACCCAGTCGACGATCACCGCGATGTTCGCCTGGTGCAGTGCGTCGACCAGGTACCGGAAGTCGTCCGGCGAGCCGAACCGGGCGGTCGGCGCGTAGAAGCCGGAGACCTGGTAGCCCCAGGAGCCGCCGAACGGGTGCTCCATCACCGGCATGAACTCCACGTGGGTGAAGTTCAGCTCGGCCAGGTAGGCGGGCAGCACCTCGGCCAGCTCCCGGTAGCCCAGCCCCGGCCGCCAGGACTCCAGGTGCAGCTCGTAGACCGACATGGCCCGGTCCTGGGCCCGGTGGCCGGCCCGGCGGGCCAGCCACTCGGCGTCGCCCCAGCGGTAGTGCGAGGCCTCCACCACCGAGGCGGTGCACGGCGGCGCCTCGGCGCGGCGGGCCATCGGGTCGGCCTTCTGCACCAGCTCCCCGCCGCGGGTGGCGATCTCGAACTTGTAGTGGGCGCCCTCGCCGACCCCGGGCACGAACAGCTCCCAGACCCCGCTGGCACCCAGCGAGCGCATCGGGGCCCCGGTGCCGTCCCAGTAGTTGAAGTCGCCGACCAGCCGCACGCCCTCGGCGTTCGGGGCCCAGACGGCGAACGCGGTGCCGGCGGTCCCGGCCACCTCGCACGGCCGGGCGCCGAGCACCTGCCAGAGCTGCTCGTGCCGGCCCTCGCCGATCAGGTGCAGGTCCAGCTCGCCCAGGGTCGGCGGCAGCCGGTAGCCGTCCTCCTCGACCCGCACGCCGTGCGCGTCGTGCACCAGCAGCCGGTAGGAGGCCGACCAGTCCGGCGAGAGCAGACCGGTGAAGAGGCCGTCGTCGGCGGGGGCCAGGGCGATCCGGCCCAGCGGGGTGTCCAGCACCACCGAGTCCGCGCCGGGGCGCAGCACCCGTACGGCGACCCCGCCGCGCACCGGGTGGACGCCCAGCACGGCGTGCGGGTCGTGGTGGCGGCCGGCCAGCAGCCGGGCGGTCTCCTCGGGCGCCGGCCGGGCCGCGGCGAGTTGCAGGACCGGCGGGTCCAGTTCGAGGGCGAGGCGGGCAGTCACGGGTCAGCGATCCTGTCGTCGAGGGGGTGAGGGGAACGGGGGCCGGGTCAGCGGCCGGCGACCAGCCGTTGGACGGCGGCCATCGGGATCGGCACCCAGGCCGGGCGGTGCTGGGACTCGTACACCGCCTCGTAGACCGCCTTCTCGGCCTCGAAGGCGCGCAGCACCACCGGGTGGCAGTACGGGTCGACCCGGCCGGCGGCCGCGTAGCCGGCGGTGAACGCCCGGCGGTTGCGCACCGACCAGGCGTAGGCCCGGCGCACCCGCCGCAGCCGGGCGGCGGCCTGCTCGGCGCTCTCGTCCTCGGGCCGCACCCGCGCGGCGGCCGCCGGGTCCGGGTCGGTCCCCGGGCGCTCGGCGGCGGCGAGCGTGGTCAGCGCCTGCTGGCCGGCGTAGTCGAAGGAGCGCAGCATGCCGGCGACGTCCTTGAGCACCGGCTGCGGCAGCCGGCGCTCGGCCACCGGGCGGGCGGGCTCCCCCTCGAAGTCGATCACCTTCCAGCCGTCCTCGGTGCGCAGCACCTGTCCCAGGTGCAGGTCGCCGTGGATCCGCTGGCCGGGCAGCGCGCGGTGGCGCACCGCCAGCTTGCCGAAGTCCTCGTAGAGCGTCTTCAACCGGCCGCCGTACGGCTCCAGTTCGGGGACCTGGTCGAGCGCGCCGCGCAGGTCCAGGCGCATCCGGTCGACCAGGCCGAGGATCTCGTCGGGACCGAGCTCCTGCTGGCCGAAGGCCTCGGCGAGCGAGGCGTGCACCTCGGCCACCGCCCGGCCCAGCGCGTGGGCCTCCCCGGTGAAGCCGTCCAGCGCCGGGATCACCCGGCAGCTGCCGCTGATGCAGTCCGCGGCCTGCTCGACCGCGAGGGCCCAGCCGTCGCCGCGCGAGGGCAGGAACTCCTCCAGGACGCCGAGCACCACGGGCTCCTGCGCCACGCCCTCGGTGTGCAGCCAGCCGGCCAGCCCGGGGATCCGGTCGCAGTGCACCCGGGTCAGGCCGCGCAGCACGTCGGTCTCCGGGTGCGGTCCCGGCTCGGGCTGGCGGAACAGCTTGAAGAGCAGCTGGTCGCCGTAGACCACCGTGCTGTTGCTCTGCTCCACCGCCAGCGCCCGCGCACTCAGCCCGCTCGGCACCCGGTCGGTGCCGGTGAGCGACATCCGCAGGCCACCGCCCTCGGCGCGGACCGTGCGCTCCAGCAGCCGCTCCATCAGCTCGTGGTCCTCGGTGGCCTCGTAGAGCGACCAGCCGTCCCAGCGGCCGCCGTCCGCCTGCCCGATCCGGGCGCCGGCCAGCGCCGGCGGCAGGCTCGGGCGCAGCCCGACCAGCAGCTGGTAGTGGTGCGAGCCGGCGCCCTCGTGCCGGGCGTCCAGCAGCGAGTGCAGCAGCACCGGCTCGTCGGCCGGACCGTCCAGCACCGAGACGCTGACCGGGCTGAGCCGCTCCAGGTGGCCGCGCTCGTGGGTGAACCAGCGCCGGGTCACCAGCCAGGGCAGCAGCACCGGCAGCAGCGGGCCGAGCAGTTCGTCCTCGGGCGACGCGGCGGTGTGCTCCGCGTCCAGACAGGTGGCGCAGAGTGTCGCGGCCATCTCACTCCTCCTGGCGGATCGTCAGGACATGGGCGGGT
Organism: Kitasatospora sp. NPDC058965; assembly: GCF_042741245.1. NCBI lineage: Bacteria > Bacillati > Actinomycetota > Actinomycetes > Kitasatosporales > Streptomycetaceae > Kitasatospora > Kitasatospora sp. NPDC058965. Next base: position 732 of record NZ_JBHYKG010000073.1, on the reverse strand, counting down.
CCCTGCGCCGGGTCGAGCCGCACGTAGTTGTGCTGGTGCCACAGGTGGTCGCCGCCGGACAGTTCGCAGTGCACCGGGACCGGCCCGGTGCCCTCCGGCAGCGTGACGGTGGCCTCCTGCGGGTGGTGCGGGTCCAGGTTCACCACGACGATGACGTGGTCCTCGCCGGTGCGCTTGGCGTAGGCGAGGACCTGCTCGTTGTCGGTGGGCAGGAAGACGAGGTTGCGCAGTTCCTGCAGGGCGGGGTGGGCGCGGCGCAGCTGGTTGAGCGTGGTGAGCAGCGGGGCCAGGGTGTCGGTGCGGGTCCAGTCGCGCGGGCGCAGCTGGTACTTCTCCGAGTCCAGGTACTCCTCGGTGTCCGGGCCGGCGGGGGCGGACTCGGCGAACTCGAAGCCGGCGTAGACGCCCCAGCTCGGGGACAGGGTGGCGGCCAGCACGGCGCGCACCGCGAAGGCGGCCGGGCCCTGCTGCTGCAGGTGGCGCGGCAGGATGTCGGGGGTGTTGGCGAAGAAGTTGGGCCGCAGGTACGCCCCGGTCTCCTCGGTCAACTCGGTGAGGTACTCGACGAGTTCCTGCTTGCTGTTGCGCCAGGTGAAGTAGGTGTAGGACTGCTGGAAGCCGATCTTGGCCAGGGTGCGCATCATCGCGGGGCGGGTGAAGGCCTCGGCCAGGAAGATCACGTCCGGGTCGGTCCGGTTGATCTCGGCGATCACCTTCTCCCAGAAGTGCACC
>NZ_JBHYKG010000072.1:0-30573 GCF_042741245.1 Kitasatospora sp. NPDC058965 | reverse complement strand
GTCCCGGGGGTCGTGGGACGGGCGCGGCGGCGTGTCCGCCGACGGTGCGTCAGCCGAGGTAGACCCCGGAGGCGTCCCGGCCCGGCGTGTTGCGGCAGGTGTGGTTGCCCACCGGTGCCGCCCAGACCAGGCTCAGGCAGCGGCCCAGCCCCTGCTGACCGTAGGAGTTCGGGTGCATGGACTCCTGCACCGTGCCCTGGCTGGCGGACAGGCCGGTGTCCACGAACCGGGCCCACTCGCTGGTGCTCGCCGAGGGGGCGGTGTCCGGGTCGGAGAGCTGGCTGCCGGTGGAGCAGACCTCGCGGCCCTGCAGGAAGTCGCGCAGGTCCAGGAACTCGACGCCCTTGCTCGCGGCCACCTTGCCCAGCGCGTTGGAGATCTCCGGCACCATCGAGTCGCGGGCCCAGTCCGAGTCGGCGTCCCAGAACGGGCAGCCGCCGGTGTCGGCCCGGTCCCAGCCGCTCTCCGAGTAGCGGTTCTCGCTGGAGCGCGGGATCGGCGAGGGGTAGGACTGCAGCACCAGCCGGTAGGAGCCCGCGGCGTAGCCGTCCGCGCTCATCACCGCCCGGATCTCGTCGATCGCCTTGCCGACCCCGGCCATCGCGGCCGGCATCTTGCTGTCGATCGCGGACTGCTGGCTGGAGTGGCAGTAGGAGTACCAGATCAGGTAGTCCTTGGCGCAGGTGGCGATCACGTCGGCGAAGCCGAGGTCGTTGCCGCCGATCGACAGCGTGACCAGCTTGACCGTGTGGTTGGCCGCGACGGCGGCCAACTGGTCGGCCTGCGGGGCCTCGCCCTTGAAGGACTGGCCGCCGTCGGCGGCCCGGAAGACGTTGGCGGTGGTGGCGCCGGAGCAGGCCAGGTTGATGCTGGTGGCGGCGATCCCGGTGGCGCTGTTGACCTCCGCCGTGTCCGAGCGGTCGCACCCGCTGGCGTAGGTGGAGCCGTAGACGGCGCTCGGGTTGTAGCCGGAGCCGGTCCAGGCCCGGTCGGTGCCGTCCCGGCTGCCCGAGGCGGTGTCGCTGTTGCCCTGCCAGCGGCCGGCCTCGCCGGAGATGTACGAGTCGCCGAGGCTGACGCTGGCGGTGGGACCGCTGCTCGCGTGGGCGGGAGCAGCGAGCACCAGCAGGCCGGTGGCGGAGAGCGGGAGGGAGAGCAGGGCGGCGGTGAACCGCTTGGTTCTGGGAACGCGCGTGGTGCTGGACGATCTTTCGAGCACGACGGAACTCCTGCGGTCGACACGGCTCCCCTGGCTGTGGGGCGGGGAGTCGCGTGAGGTGAGGGTGTACCGCCGGCCGGTGGCGCGACGAATGTGACATGACCGCGTTTGTTACCGCTAGGTAGGGAGGGCCGCCGTTCCCGCTCTGTTACCGATGAGTTTCGTACCCGAGTTGCGATACTCTGCGTAGCCGAATGGCCGGAGCCCGGCCCTGTCCCGCTTACCGCCGGTAACGACGGACTCGAACCGAAGATTCTTCAGATCTGCCGCGCGGCCGCGCCCGCCGCGCCGAGCACCGCCGCCAGGTCGGCCGCCAACCGCGGCGCCTCCTCCGGCTCCAGCCGGCTGACGGTGATCCGGATCCCGGGCGGGGACTGCAACCGGAACACCGCCCCGGCGGTCACCGCCCAGCCGCGCTGCAGCAGGCCGACGACGGCCGCCGTCTCCTCCGGCACCGGCACCCAGACGTTCAGGCCGCTGCGCCCCCGGCCCTGGATCCCGTACCGGGCCAGCTCCCCCAGCAGGGCGTCGCGCCGCTGCTGGTACGCCTCGGCCACCCCGGCCGGCGCGGCCCCCAGGGTGCGCCACAGCTCGGCCGCGGTGCGCTGCAGCAGGTGGCTGACCCAGCCGGTGTCCAACCGCTGGCGGCCCAGCAGCCGGTCCACCGTGTCCCGGTCGCCGGCCAGCACCGCCAGCCGCAGGTCGGGGCCGAAGGCCTTGGCGGCCGAGCGGATCACCACCCAGTGCTCCGGGCCGTCCTCCCCCGCCAGGGTGTGGCAGGGCAGCCGGGTGATGCCGTGGCCGTGGTCGTCCTCGATCAGCAGCACCTCGGGGTGGCGGGCCAGCACCGCGCGCAGCTCGGCGGCCCGCTCGGCGGTCAGCGCCGCACCGGTGGGGTTCTGCGCCCTGCTGGTCACGATCAGCGCCCGCACCCCGGCCGCGCAGGCCGCGGCCACCGACTCCGGCCGCGGCCCGGACTCGTCCAGCGCGACCGCCACCGGGCGCAGCCCGTGCGCCGGCAGCAGGTCGTACAGGCTGGCCCAGCCCGGGTCCTCGACGCCCACCTGGTCGCCCGGGCGCAGCCGGACGGCGAGGGTGCGGTCGATCGCGTCCAGCGCGCCGTTGGTGACGGCCAGCGCCTGCGTCGGCACCCCGTCCGCGGCGAAGCCCGCGGTGGCGAGCGCGAGCAGCTCCGGCTCCGCGGCCCGGTGGCCGTAGAGCAGCGGCTCCCGGTCGGCGGCCGCGCCGGCCACCGCGAGCGCCGGGCCGAGCGCGGGCAGCAGGTGCGGGTCGGGGTTGCCGGCGGCCAGGTTGCGCACGCCCGGCGGCACGGCGAGCCGGACCTGGTCACGGTAGGAGGTGACCGGCCGGGGGCGGATCCGGCTGCCCTTGCGCCCGGCGGTCTCGATCACCCCGCGGTCGCGCAGCAGCCGGTAGGCGGCGGCCACGGTGTTCGGGTTGACCGCGAGCTCCTCGGCCAGCTCGCGCAGCGGCGGCAGCGCCTGCCCCGGCTCCAGCCGGCCGGCCGCCACCGCCTGCTCCACGTCGGCCGCGATCTCGCTGGCACGCCGACCCTGAATCCGATAGTCTCCTAGCACAAACATAATTATGCACTAGTACATAGCGGACGCCAGCAGGGAGTACCACCATGTCGCAGGAGCAGGCGCCGACCTACGCCCGCACCCCGCGGACCACCCCCACCCGCTACCGGGACCGGGCCGGCTGGGAGCGGGCCGAGATCCACGCGATCCTCGACTCCGCCTGGGTCTGCCACCTCGGCTTCGCCGACGAGCAGGGCCGCCCGGTGGTGCTGCCCACCATCTACGCCCGGGTCGGCGACCGGCTCTACCTGCACGGCTCCACCGGCAGCCGGCCGCTGCGCGCGGCCGGCCGGCCCGACGGGCTGCCGGTCTGCGTCACGGTGACCCAGGTGGACGCCCTGGTGCTGACCAAGTCCGCCTTCAACCACTCGGTCAACTTCCGCTCGGTGGTCGCGCACGGCGTCGCCGAGCAGGTGACGGACCCGCAGGAGCTGGCGGTGGCGCTGGACGCCCTGGTCGACCAGGCGGTCCCCGGCCGCGCCGCCGACTGCCGCCCGGCCAACCCCAAGGAGCTGGCCGCCACCGCGGTGGTCCGCCTGGTGCTGGACGAGGTCTCGGCCAAGACCCGGGCCGACGGCGCGGACGACGACCCGGCCGACGCCGATCTGCCGTACTGGTCCGGCGTGGTCCCGGTGCGCACCGTCCACGACGCCCCGGTGCCGCACCCCGGCACCACCCGCGGCCTGCCGGCGTACCTGACCGGGTCCCGGGACGGCGGTGCGCCGTGCTGATCCGCTCCTGGGACAAGGGCAGCGAGCAGGAGTGGCGGGCGTTCCTGGCCGAGCGGGACTTCGGCGTGCTGGCCGCCAACCACCCGGACGGCCCGCCGGTGCTGGTGCCCACCCACTTCCTGCTGGACGGCGACCGGGTGCTGCTCCACCTGGCCGTGCCCAACCCGCTGTTCGCCGCGCTGCGGGCGGACGACCGGGTGGTGCTGATGGTCACCGACGACTACGTCTTCGCGCCGGGCCACTGGCGCCCCACCCAGGTGCCGACCAGCTACTACGCGTCGGTCCAACTGCACTGCAGGGCCGAGGTGGTGGCGGACCCGGCGGGCAAGGCGGAGATCCTGAACCGGCAGCTCGCGCACTTCCAGCCGGAGACCCCGGACACCCGGGTGGTCCCGGGCGAGGAGCCGTTCGGTCCGCACCTGTCGGGGCTGCTCGGCCTGCGGCTGACGATCGGCCAGGTGCACGCGAAGTTCAAGTTCGACGGCAAGCTGACGCCCGAGCAGCAGGCGGTCACCGCCGAGCGGCTGGCCGAACGGAACGGGCCGGGCGACGCCGGCGCGCGGGCCCAGCTGCTGCGCCGGCTGGGCGAGCAGGGCGGCTGCCCGGTGCACTGAACGCGACATACCGTGGTGAAGCGGGGGAAAGCGGGCGGACTGCTGGTCTGATGGTCAGGACCACGCCCACTCTCCCGACGGGAGCCGCACCCGTGTCCAGCACCGCCCCGCCGACCCGTGCCGCGGCCCCCGCCCAGCTCGGCCACGTCGTCTTCGTCTCGGCGGCCGCGGCCATGGGCGGCTTCCTGTTCGGCTACGACAGCGCGGTGATCAACGGCGCGGTCACCGGCATCCAGAAGCACTTCCAGGTCGGCGCCGGCGAGACGGCCTTCGTGGTGGCGATCGCACTGCTCGGCTCCGCCGTCGGCGCGGTGGTGGCCGGTCAGCTGGCCGACCGGCTCGGGCGGGTGCGCACCATGCTGCTGGCCGCGGCGCTCTTCGCGGTCAGCGGGGTCGGCTCGATGTTCCCGCCCAGCGTGCAGGTGCTGGCCCTGTGGCGGGTGCTGGGCGGGGTGGCGATCGGCATCGCCTCGGTGATCGCCCCCACGTACATCGCCGAGGTCGCGCCGACCGCCTACCGCGGCCGGCTCGCCTCGTTCCAGCAGATGGCCATCGTGCTCGGCATCACGGTCTCCCAGCTGGCCAACTGGGCGATCAACGACGCGGCCGGCGGCGAGTCGACCAACCACCTCGGCGGCATCCAGGCCTGGCAGTGGATGCTCGGCGTGGAGACCGTGCCCGCACTGGTCTACGGCCTGATGGCGCTGGCCATCCCCGAGTCCCCGCGCCACCTGATCGCCACCGGCCGCGAGCAGCAGGCCCGCGAGGTGCTCACCGAGGTGGAGGGCCCCGACGTCGACCTGGACGCCCGGGTGGCGCAGATCGGCGCGGTGCTGCGCAGCGAGCACAAGCCCCGCCCGGCCGACCTGACCGGCGGCCGGTTCGGCCTGCTGCCGATCGTCTGGGTCGGCATCGGCGCCTCGGTCTTCCAGCAGTTCGTCGGCATCAACGTGATCTTCTACTACTCCTCGGTGCTCTGGCAGTCGGTCGGCATCAACGAGAGCAACTCGCTGCTGATCAGCCTCTCCACCTCGATCGTCAACGTGATCGGCACCGTGATCGCGATGGTCCTGGTGGACCGGATCGGGCGCAAGCCGCTGGCGGTGGCCGGCTCGATCGGCATGGCGGCGGCGCTGGCCACCGCCGCCTGGGCGTTCTCCTACCGCACCGGCTCCGGGGCCGGCGCCGGCCTGCCGAGCCTGCAGGGCACCGTGGCCCTGGTCGCCGCGCACGTCTTCGTGCTCTGCTTCGCGTTCTCCTGGGGCGTGGTGGTCTGGGTGCTGCTGGGCGAGATGTTCCCCAACAGGATCCGCGCGCTGGCCCTGTCGGTCGCCGCCTCGGCGCAGTGGCTCGCCAACTGGGCGATCACCGTGAGCTTCCCGAGCCTGGCCGACTGGAACCTGTCGGCCACCTACATGGTCTACGCGGGCTTCGCGCTGCTCTCCGTCCCGTTCGTGGTGCTGTGCATCCGGGAGACCCGGGGCAAGGCGCTGGAGGAGATGGGCTGACGCCCGTTTCGCCCGGACGGGCGACATCGCGGGTGCCCGGTCGGCCACCTGACGGACCGTCGGCTGCACTGCCGCATACCATCGTCCCCGCGGGCCGCCCGGTCCCGCCGGCGCGGCGGCCCACCGCCGCGCTCGCGGCTCTTCTGGAGATGCCCGATGGCCGAGTCCGCCGCGCAGAACGTGACCTTCCCGAGCAACGCAGGCCAGGCACACGGCTACCTGGCGCTGCCGCCGCAGGGGGGCGGTCCGGGGCTGCTGGTGGTCCAGGAGTGGTGGGGCCTGACCTCGCACATCAAGGCGATGGTGGACCGGTTCGCGGCCGAGGGCTACCTGGCCATGGCCCCCGACCTGTACGGCGGCACCACCACCCACGACCGCGCCGAGGCCGCCGCGCTGCTCGCCGAGCTGCCGGTCGACGGCGCGGTGCGCGACCTGCGCGGCGCGGTGGACTTCCTGCTGGCCCACCCGGCGATCGTCGGCGACGCCGTCGCCGTGGTCGGCTTCTGCATGGGCGGCGGCTTCGCGATGCGGCTGGCCTCCCAGGAGGGCGACCGGGTGGCGGCCGTGGTCCCCTTCTACGGACTGCCGCGGGAGGCCGACTACGACTACCGCGGCCTGACCGCGCACGTGCTGGGCCACTTCGCCGAGCGCGACCACGGCCTGCCGCTGGAGGCGGTGGACGAGGCGGCGATCCGGATCGGCGAGGCCACCGACCGCCGCCCCGAGATCCACTTCTACCCGGCCGGGCACGCCTTCATGAACGACGAGAACCTGCTGGGCACCTACGACCCGTTGCAGGCCGGCATCGCCTGGCGGCGCACCCTCACCTTCCTCCGCGGCCACCTGGGCTGACACCGCATCGGTGGCCCCGAACGGGTTTGGTGCGCCGGTCGCCGGGTAACTCCCCCTACCTGTCCGTGAGCCAGGGCAGCAGCCACCCATGCCACCGTCATAGTCGGGCGAATGCCGAACCGAACCGAGGACCGCGCCCCCCGCCTCCCCTGGGCCGGGCGCAGCTACCAGATCCAGACCGCCGCCACCGTGATCAGCGGACTCGGCAACGCGGGCGCGCCGATCGCCACCGCCTTCGCGGTGCTGCGGATCGGCGGCGGTCCCGCCGAGATCGGCTCGGTCACCGGTGCCCGGCTGGCCGCCACCGTGCTCTTCCTGCTGGTCGGCGGCGCACTGGCGGACCGGCTGCCCCGGCACCGGGTGATGGTCGCGGCGAACCTGGGGAACGCGCTCTCCCAGGCCCTGCTCGCGGTGCTGGTGGTGGCCGGTGCGGCGCGGCTGTGGGAGATCGTGCTGCTGTCCGCCGCCAACGGGATCGCGCTGGCGTTCTTCGCGCCCGCCGCCGAGGGCATGCTGATGGAGTCGGTGGACCAGGAGGGCGCCGGGCGGGCCTTCGCGCTCTTCCGCACCGCGCTCAACTCCTCGCAGATCGCCGGTGCCGCGCTCGGCGGCACCCTGGTGGCGGTGGTCGGGCCTGGCTGGGTGCTGGGCCTGGACGCGGTGGCGCTGACCGCGGCCGCCGCCCTGCGCGCGCTGCTGCGCGAACCGGCCGCGGCCACCCCGCCGGCCGGGCCCGGGATGCTGGCCGACCTGCGGGTGGGCTGGCGGGAGTTCACCTCGCGGCGCTGGCTCTGGGCGGTGGTCGTGCAGTACAGCGTGGTGAACGCCGCGCTGGTGGCCGCGGAGTCGGTGCTCGGTCCGATCGTGGCCGACCTGCGGCTGGGCGGGCCGCGCCCGTGGGGCCTGGTGAACGCGGTGATGGGCGCCGGGCTGGTGGCCGGCGGGCTGCTGATGGTCCGTTGGCAGCCGCGCCGGCTGCTGCTGGCCGGGACCTTCGGCATCCTCGCCTTCGGCCTGCCGGCCGCCGCGCTCGCGGCCGGCGCACCGCTCGCCCTGCTGGGCGCGGCGATGTTCGCCTCCGGCGTCGGCGGCACGGTCTACGGGGTCAGCTGGACCATGGCGCTGCAGCAGGAGATCCCCGCCGCCTCCTTCTCCCGGGTGGCCGCCTACGACTGGTGCGGCTCGGTGGCGCTGGCCCCGGTCGGGACGGCGGCCGCCGCCCCGCTGGCCGGCGGGCTGGGCCTGGACGGCGCCCTGTGGGCCTGCGCGGGCGCGATGACGCTGCTCTCGCTGCTGGTGCTGGCGGTGCCCGAGGTGCGCCGGCTGGCCCGCTGCGCCCCGGCGGCGGAGCCGGCCGCCGCCCGGCGCCTGCGGGTCGAGGCGGCCGCCTGACCCGCTGTTCGAACCGGCGCCCCGTAGGACTGAACTTGCCCCACCGGCACAACCTTCCCCGCGCTCCGGCGGTCTGCACTGGTGAGCCCCGCCCCGGGAGGGAGCCCCGTTGCCACGGCCACCGCAGTGCACCATCTTTGACGATCCGTCAGATCCGCCGCCGGAGGGCTGCTGGCTGGTCGAACTGGCCGGCGTGGACGGCCGCCGCTACGCCTACCGGGTCTACGCGGCCCGCACGGCGCTGCCCGGCGACCTCTTCTGGTCCGCCCTGCACCACCACGACGAGGGACCGCTGCCGCGCGCCTTCGACCTCTTCGACACCGCGCTGATCCGCCCGCTCGGCTGAGCACCGGCCGTCAACGGCTCGGCGGGCTGTCCCACCGGTAGACGTCGGGCATGTTGTGCCGTCCGCCGTCGTTCTGGTTGTGGATCGTGGCGGCCGCCGTGTAGGAGCTGCCGTCCTTGAAGACCACCCGGCAGCTCAGGTGCGCGGTGTCGCCGCGCATCGTGCCGTGCACGTGCGGGGTGCAGGCGACCGAGGCGACCGGCCGGTGGTCCACGTTCGTCAGGTGCGACGCCATCGCCTTCTGCAGCGCCACGTACGCGTCGTCGTTCGACCCGCAGCCCGCCGCCGCGCCCGCCACGACCCCCGCCACCAGCAGCGCCCGCCACCCGCGCCGCCGTCCCGGCCCCCGCTCCACCCGCATCGGCGCACTCCTGATCGCTGCTCGACGAGGGCCCGAGCGTAGCGGACCACCCCGCACGGCCCGCCCCCGCCCTCCCCGCCCGTGACCCGGATGGGTCATCTGGCCTGCGCTCCAACAGGTTTGACCCTACGTTTCGACCGAGGGGGTCCATCGGACGAGAGGTGACCACTGCCATGGCAGGCAAGTTCGAGCTCTACACCGACGCGGACGGCATGCACCGCTTCCGCCTCAAGGCCAGCAACGGCTCGGTCGTCGTGGTCGGCGACGCGCACGAGACCAAGGAGTCGCTGCTGAAGAACATCGAGTCGCTGCGCAAGCTGGCGCCGTACGCCCAGCTGCACGAGGCGGCCGGCGCTCCGGCCTGACCGGTGGGCTCGACCCGGTGGCCCGGACCGTCCCGGTCCGGGCCACCGGCCTGACCGGGTCAGAGCCAGCCGAGGTGCGGTTTCAGCAGCGCGTAGCCGACGAAGGCCACCGTGTCGATCAGCGCGTGCGCGGCCACCATCGGCATCACCCGGCCCCAGCGCCGGTAGAGCAGCACGAAGACCGCACCCATCACCATGTTCCCGAGCAGCCCGCCGACGCCCTGGTACAGGTGGTACGAACCGCGCACCGCCGCGCTGGTGGCCAGCACCGCCCCGGCCGACCAGCCGCGCTGGTCCAGCCGGCGGACCAGGTAGCCGAGCACCACCACCTCCTCCAGCACCGCGTTCTGGCAGGCGGAGAGCACCAGCACCGGGATCCGCCACCAGACGTCCGGCAGACCGGACGGCGCCACGTTGAGGTTGAACCCGGCCGCCTTGGAGCCGAAGTACAGGGCCAGCCCGCTGCCGCCGATCATGGCCGCCACCGCCGCGCCGCGCCCCAGGTCGCGCAGCTTCTGCCGCAGGTCGAAGCCGAGCGCGCGCAGCGAGCTGTCCTCGCGCACCAGCAGGTAGCCCACCAGCACCACCGGCATCACGCCCTTGGCGATGTAGTAGAGCTGGTAGGCCAGGTCGAGCCAGGGCCGCCCGGGCGCCGCCGAGGCGTTCAGCGAGACGGTCTGCTTGGCCAGCGCCGCGTGCTCGGTGACCGAGCCGAGGAAGCTGATCAGCGCGTACACCCCGCTGGCCCCGAGCGAGAGGCCGAGCACGATGAGCAGCTCCGCGCCGAACAGCCGGCGCCGGCGGTCGCCGGGCGGCAGGATCATCTCGGGCTGCGCGGGCCGTGCCATCGTCATGGCGGATCATCTTGTCACACCACGGTGAGGGCGCCCGGAGCGACGCGTCACCCCACCGGCCAGGTGTGCACCGGCTCCCCGGCCCGGGACAGCTCCATGTACCGCCTGGTCATGGTGGCCAGCGCGGTCCCCCGGTCCATCCCGTACCGCTCGCGCAGCTGGTGCACGGTGGCGGCCTGCCAGCTCGCGCCGTTGGTGCGGCGCAGGCAGCGCTGCTCGATGATCCCGAGGTAGCGGTCCCGGTCGGCGGGCTGCACGCCCCACTCGTCCAGGCCCTGGTACGCCAGCGGCAGCAGCTCGCCGAGCACCAGGTCCACCACCGGCAGCTCGGTCGGCCCGCCGCGGGCGCCGCGGCCCTGGCGCACCCAGTGCACCGAGGCGTCGATGCCGTAGCGGCAGGCGGTGTGGAAGTTCTCGTCCGCCCGGGCGAACGGCAGCCGGGTCCAGACCGGGCGCGGCTGCTCGGCCAGCACCCGGACCAGCCCGTAGTAGTAGGCGGCGTTGGCCAGCGTGTCGGCCACCGTCGGGCCGGCCGGCAGGCAGCGGTTCTCCACCCGCAGGTGCGGCACCCCGTCGGCCACGTCGTAGACCGGGCGGTTCCACCGGTAGATGGTGCCGTTGTGCAGCCGCATCTCGCCCAGCCGCGGCACGCCGCCGGAGGCCAGCACCTTGGCCGGGTCCTCGTCGTCGCAGATCGGCAGCAGGGCCGGGAAGTAGCGCAGGTTCTCCGCGAACAGGTCGGTCACCGAGTCCACCCAGCGCTCGCCGAACCAGGTGATCGGGCGCACGCCCTGTGCCTTGAGCTCGGCCGACCGGGTGTCGCAGGCCTGCTGGAAGAGGACCGGCCGGGTCTCGCGCCACAGTTCGCGGCCGAACAGGAAGGGCGAGTTGGCGCCGAGCGCCACCTGGCTGGCGGAGATCGCCTGGGCGGCGTTCCAGACCGGGGCGAACCGGTCCGGGGTGACCTGCAGGTGCAGCTGCAGCGAGGTGGCGGCGGCCTCGGCCACCATGGAGACCGAGTCCAGCTGCAGGTGCTCCACCCCCTCGATGTCCAGCGCGATGTCCTCGCCGCGGGCCGCCAGGATCTGGTCGCTGAGCAGGCTGTAGCGGTTGTTGTGGCTCATCGCGTCCAGCCCGGTGTGCGCCAGGTCCAGGGTCGGCAGCACCCCGACCATCACGATCCGGGCGCCGGCCTCCTCGGCCCGCCGGTCGGCGTAGCGCAGCCCGGTGTCCAGCTCCTCCCGCAGCTCCTCGAACACGTGGCCGCCGAGCCGGTGCGGGGCGATGTTGACCTCGATGTTGAACTGGCCGAGCTCGGTCTGGAAGTCGCCGCAGGCGATGGCCTCCAGCACCCGCTCGTTGCCCAGCACCGGCTGGCCCTGCTCGTCGGCCAGGTTGAGCTCGATCTCCAGGCCGATCCTGGCCCGGGGGCGGTCGAAGCGCCCTTCCCGCAGCATCCGCTCCAGCGCCTCCTGGCAGGACTGCAGCTTGCGCCGGTACTGCTGCCGGTCCGCCAGTTCGGCCCGGGTCGCGATGACCTTCTCCCCCACGGATTACCCCCTTCGGCCGTCTCCACCGTGCCCTGCATCATGCCCAGCCGGAAGATCGATACCCGAGGTGACGTAATGCCTTGCGGCACAAGGGAACTGACGATTCCTCATGCGGATGCCGACTTGCCGTGCGCGACGGAAGGTGATAAACAGGTCACCCTGCGCACCTGTTCGAGTGGCTCCGCGCGGCACCCCCAGCGATCCTGGACTGCGTCGTCCGGGCCGATCGGCTGCCCTGTCGGAGTCCACTCGCGCGCCAAGCCCCGCGATCACGCCCAACCGGACCCGGCCCTGTCGCGCCACGCCGGTATGCCGCTTTCGCACGCCGATCTCGCACGGAGAGGCGACCCGCCATGACCTTGCAGACCCCCCAGCCCCCGCCCAGCGCCCTGCGGGCCGTGTTGGCCGCCCTGAGCACGGACACCGCGCTGCGCGGTGCCGGCATCGCGGCCGCGAGCAGTACCGCCGGCCCGCTGCTGCCCGCGCATCCGCTGGCCGTGCACCAGCTGCCACCCGGGGCGGCGACGGCGCGCGCGCTGGCCGCGGCGCCCCGCACGGGCTGGCGGTTCCTGCTGGAACGCGGCGGGACGGTGCTGGCCGCCGCCGACCTGGTGAAGTCCAGCGAGGGGCACAGCTTCGCGCACTTCGCGGCCGGCCCCTACCTGGACTCCACCGTGCGCGCCCTGGCCCAGGCCCGGCAGCTGGTCCAGCCCTCGCACACCGTGTACCAGCCGCGGCTGCTCGCGGTCCCGGACCACTACGCCACCGCGCTCTGGCTGCACGCGCCCGAGGCCGACCCGGCGGCGGACCTGCTGCTGCCGCTGGCCCCGGCTCCGCTCGGGGTGGCCGCGCACCACGCCTACCCGGCCGAGGAGCTGCTCGCCCGGCTGGCCCGTCCCCGCGCCAGGGTGACGGCCTTCGCCTGAGCCCCGCTGAAGGCTCGCTTGCGCCCGCCTCACCCCGTCGGACTACTCGGGGCCACCCGGCCGGATCAGGCCCGGGTGGCCCGTTCGGTACCCGGACACCGGCCCAGGCCATCTGAATGGGTGATCTCTGGGCATCAGTTGTGGTACGTGTCACCAAAACCGGTGCGTTCGCGCCCGTACGGGATGACACTGGGATCCAGCGTGGAAGGACCACCTTCCTACCCACAGATGCGCCGGTTCACACCTGAGTGCCGCTGCGGGGGGCGTGGATCGCAAGTGAAGCGAGGTACGAAGATGTGCCAGCACCGACCTGAGTGTCCGTCGGCCGAGTCCGCCGACCGCGAGGCGGCCGTGGTGGTCTCCCACCACCCCGAGCAGGGCTGGAGTCTGCTCTGCAACGGCGTCCTGCTGTTCGACGACACCGGCGAACTGCTGCCGGACGGCCGGGTGATCGCCCCGCGCCGCGCACTGGTGATCGCTGCCTGACCGCTGGATCCGGCCTCGCCCGGAACCCCCGCACCACCGCGAAGTCCCCGGCGGCCGTCGGCCACCGGGGACTTCGTCGGCTGGGTCCGGGTCAGACGCCGTACTCGTCCAGCGGCGGGCAGGAGCAGACCAGGTTGCGGTCGCCGTAGGCACCGTCGATCCGGCTCACCGGCGGCCAGTACTTGTCCGCCGGGTTCACGCCGGCCGGGAAGACCGCCTCGTGGCGCGAGTAGCCGTGCACCCACTCGCCGGCCAGCGCCGCCGCGGTGTGCGGGGCGTTGTGCAGCGGGTTGTCCTCCGCGGCCCACTCGCCGGAGCCGACCTTCTCGATCTCGCCGCGGATCTCGATCATCGCCGCGCAGAAGCGGTCGATCTCGTGCAGGTCCTCGGACTCGGTCGGCTCGATCATCAGCGTGCCGGCCACCGGGAAGGACATGGTCGGGGCGTGGAAGCCGTAGTCGATCAGGCGCTTGGCGATGTCGTCCACGGTCACCCCCGTCTCCTTGGTGAGCGGACGCAGGTCGATGATGCACTCGTGCGCGACCAGGCCGCCGGGGCCGGTGTAGAGCACCGGGTAGTGCGGGGCCAGGCGCTTGGCGATGTAGTTGGCGTTCAGCACCGCGACCTGGGTGGCGCGCTTGAGGCCCTCGCCGCCCATCAGGCGCACGTACGCCCAGGAGATCGGCAGGATCGCCGCCGAGCCCCACGGCGCGGCCGAGATCGGGCCCACGCCGGTGGCCGGACCGGCCTCGGCCTGCAGCGGGTGGTTGGGCAGGTACGGCGCCAGGTGCGCGCGCACCGCGACCGGGCCGACGCCCGGGCCGCCACCGCCGTGCGGGATGCAGAAGGTCTTGTGCAGGTTCAGGTGCGAGACGTCCGCGCCGAACTTGCCCGGCTTGGCCAGGCCGACCAGCGCGTTCAGGTTGGCGCCGTCCACGTACACCTGGCCGCCCGCCTCGTGCACCAGGGCGCAGATCTCGGTGATCTGGGTCTCGTACACGCCGTGCGTGGAGGGGTAGGTGACCATCAGCACCGAGAGCTGGTCGCGGTGCTGCTCGATCTTGGCCTTGAGGTCCTCGACGTCCACGTCGCCGTCGGTCAGCGTCTTCACCACGACCACCCGCATGCCGGCCATCACCGCGGAGGCGGCGTTGGTGCCGTGCGCGGAGGACGGGATCAGGCAGACGTCGCGCTGGGTGTCACCGTTGGCGTGGTGGTAGGCGCGGACCGCGAGCAGACCGGCGAACTCGCCCTGCGAGCCGGCGTTCGGCTGGATCGAGACGGCGTCGTAGCCGGTCACCTCGACCAGCTGCTGCTCCAGCTGGCGGATAAGGGTCAGGTAGCCCTGGGCCTGCTCGATCGGCGCGAAGGGGTGCAGCTGGCCGAACTCCGGCCAGGTGACCGCCTCCATCTCGGTGGTGGCGTTGAGCTTCATGGTGCAGGAGCCGAGCGGGATCATGCCGCGGTCCAGCGCGTAGTCCCGGTCCGACAGGCGGCGCAGGTAGCGCAGCATGGCGGTCTCCGAGCGGTGGCTGTGGAAGACCGGGTGGGTCAGGTACTCGTCGGTGCGCAGCAGCGCGGCCGGCAGCGTGTCGGCCGACTCGGCCACCTCGGCGCCGGCCACCCCGAAGGCGGTCCACACGGCGGCCAGGTGCTCGCGGGTGGTGGTCTCGTCGCAGGAGATCGAGACGGTGTCGGCGTCCACCTGGTAGAGGTTCACGCCCTCGCCGCGGGCGGCCACCACGACCTCGGCGGCCCGGCCCGGCACCTTGGCGGTGACGGTGTCGAAGAAGGCGCCGTGCAGCAGCTCGACGCCGCCGGCCCGCAGGCCCTCCGCCAGCGCGGCCGCGTAGCGGTGGGTGCGGCGGGCGATGTCGGCCAGGCCGTCCGGGCCGTGGTAGACGGCGTACATGGAGGCCATCACGGCCAGCAGCACCTGGGCGGTGCAGATGTTGCTGGTGGCCTTCTCGCGGCGGATGTGCTGCTCGCGGGTCTGCAGCGCCAGGCGGTAGGCGCGGTGGCCGTCGGCGTCCACCGAGACGCCGACCAGGCGGCCGGGCAGCGAGCGGGCGTACTCGGCGCGCACCGACAGGTAGCCGGCGTGCGGGCCGCCGAAGCCCATCGGGACACCGAAGCGCTGCGAGGTGCCGCAGGCGATGTCGGCGCCCAGCTCGCCCGGGGACTTCAGCAGGGTCAGCGCCAGCAGGTCGGCGGCGACCGCGACGATCGCGCCCAGCCCGTGCGCCTGCTCGATCACCGGGGCCAGGTCGCGCACCGCACCGGTGGCGCCCGGGTACTGCAGCAGCACGCCGAAGACGCCGCCCTCGGCGATCTCGGCCGGGATGCCGGCGGACAGGTCGGCGACGACCACCTCGACGCCGGTCGGCAGCGCGCGGGTCTTGATCACCGCGACGGTCTGCGGCAGCGTGTCCGCGTCGACCAGGAAGACCCCGCCCTTGACCTTGGTCACCCGGCGGGCCAGCGCCATCGCCTCGGCGGCGGCGGTGCCCTCGTCGAGCAGCGAGGAACCGGAGGTGGGCAGGCCGGTCAGGTCGGAGACCAGGGTCTGGAAGTTGAGCAGCGCCTCCAGGCGGCCCTGCGAGATCTCCGGCTGGTACGGCGTGTAGGCCGTGTACCAGGCCGGGTTCTCCATGACGTTGCGCAGGATCACCGGCGGGGTGAAGGTGCCGTAGTAGCCCAGCCCGATCATCGGGGCGAGCACCTTGTTGCGGCCGGCCAGCTCGCGCAGCTCGGCGAGCACCTGGGCCTCGGTGCGGCCGGCCGGCAGGTCCAGGCCGGTGATGGAGCGGATCGCCTCCGGAACGGCGGCGGTGGCGAGCTCGGCCAGCGAGGCGTACCCCACGTGGGCGAGCATCTTCTCCTGGGCATCGGCGTCGGGGCCGATGTGGCGCGACTCGAACGGGCTGGCCGCTTCGAGCTCGGCGAGGGTCGCGGTGCTGCTGGGACGACCGGCGGTCGGCTGGGCAGTCATGGTGGTCGAGGCCTCCTGGTCACGGACCGGCGGGGGTACGCACGCCGGGCCGCCGCCGCCTGGGGGAGCGGACGGGCCTGGAGCGGGCGAACCCAACAGGCCTCCCCCTCTGTCATCGGGACCTGAGAGCTTCGCCCGCACGGGGCCGGAGCCCCGCCGGCTTGCACCGTCGGTGAGGGTGGTGGCCACCGGCTCCCTCGCCGGCGGTCCTGCCCTGCTTTCCAGAGTGACCTATCCCGCACGGTACGGATGCCTGAGAGATTCCGGGGAGGGTTTGCTCCTTCGGCGCCTCACGCCCTGCTCACCAGGGGTGGGGACTCTCCCGAACGGGTTCGGCGGTCGCGCCCAGGGTACCAGCGCGGGCCCGGCCGGTGACCGTGCGAGTGATCGATCGCACTCCCCCGGACGGCCGACGACCAGGCCCCAACGGACGCCCCCGG
Organism: Kitasatospora sp. NPDC058965; assembly: GCF_042741245.1. Classification (NCBI taxonomy): domain Bacteria; kingdom Bacillati; phylum Actinomycetota; class Actinomycetes; order Kitasatosporales; family Streptomycetaceae; genus Kitasatospora; species Kitasatospora sp. NPDC058965. The sequence goes on along the minus strand of NZ_JBHYKG010000072.1, from coordinate 14,336 downwards.
CTGGCCGTTGTCCGTTACGTGGCATTTGGTGTGAGTCGAAGGTAGTAGCACCCAGGAGGAAAGCGTGCAGACCGACATCGATCCCCGAGACCTGATCGGGCACAAGGCCGTCGACCGAAACGGCGACAAGATCGGCACGGTGGACGAGGTCTACCTCGACGACGCGACCGGCGAGCCCGAGTGGGCGGCCGTGCGGACCGGAATCTTCGGGCGGGACGCCTTCGTCCCGCTCACCACGAGCGAGTTCTCCGGCGAGGAACTGCGCGTGCCCTACGACAAGGCGCTGATCAAGGAGTCGCCGGACTTCGGTGTCGGCCAGCACCTCTCCCCCGCGCAGGAGCTGCAGCTGTACCGGTACTACGGACTGGACGCGCCGTCCGGCGGCCGGACCAACGGCAACGCCAAGACCCCGACCGTCACCGGTCGCGACATGGACTTCGGCGCGGTCGCGCCCGCCGCCGCAGCGGCGGCCACCACCACCGCGGCCCGGCCGACCGCGGCGACCCCGGCCCCCGCCCCGACCACGGTCGGGCTGGACAAGCCGGTCGAACCGCCCACTCCCGTCCCGGTGCCGCCGCCCACGCCGGACCCGGCGCACGCGGCCGCCGCCGCCCCGGTCGCGGCGGCCGGTGCCGCCCAGGACGCCTCCACCATGCCGCCGCCCGCGCCGATCGAGCTGACGCTGCGCGAGGAGCGGCTGGAGATCACCAACGAGTGGCACGTGCTGGGCACCGCCCGGATGCGCAAGTTCGTGGTCACCGAGCCGGTCGAGCGCCGGGTCCAGGTGGTCCGCGAGCGGGTCCGGGTGGAGCGGGTCGCGGTCACCGACGCCGAGCGCGCGGCGCTCTCCGCCCAGGAGATCGCCGAGGCGGTGGAGGAGGTGACGCTGCGCGAGGAGCGCCCGGCGGTGCGCAAGTTCGTGGCGCCGCTGGAGCGGGTCCGCCTGGTGGTGGAGCGGTACACCGAGGAGAAGGTGATCACCGACGAGCTGCGCCGCGAGCAGATCGAGATCCACGACAGCACCGCGACCGACCCGACGCAGTCCGGCCCGCCACAGGCCGCCGGCGTGCAGCCGCAGGCGATGCCGAGCCCGGTCGCGACCGCCGACAGCCCGGCCTGAGCTGCGGCGCACTGCCCCGGCCTCCGTCCCGGACGGAGGCCGGGGCAGTTGTCCGCCCTCAAGCTTCAGCCATCGATATTTGACAATCTCAAGCACTTCTCGGCATGGTTACTTCACCACATTGACTTTTCCTGGCGTGAAGCAGCCTGACAGGCCGCCACAGCCCGTCCCCGAAGGAGCCATCCGTGCGTGAGGCAGCCAAGCCCGCCGCCACGGCCGAGCGAGCGAGCAGCGCCCGGGTGCTGCCCGCCCTCGTGCTCGCGATGCTGGCCTACAGCGTGATCCAGACGGCCGTGGTGCCGATCCTGCCCTCGCTGGCCAAGGAGCTGAAGGTCTCCGGGTCCGACATCACCTGGCTGATGACGGCCAACCTGCTCTCGGCCGCCGTGCTCACCCCGCTGCTGGGCCGCTTCGGCGACCTGCGCGGCCGCAAGCCGATGCTGCTGATCTCGCTGTCCGGCCTGGTGCTGGGCTCCGGACTCGCGGTCGCCACCCACTCGTTCACCCTGCTGGTGGTGGCCCGCGTGCTGCAGGGCGCCGGCGGTGGCGTGCTGCCGCTGGCGATCAGCATCGTCCGCGACGAACTGCCGCGGCACAAGGTGACCGGCGGCGTGGCCGCGATCTCCGCCTCGATGGGCGTCGGCAGCGGCCTCGGCCTGGTGGCCACCGGCCTGCTGCTGGAGCACTGGGACTACAAGTCCATCTTCTGGATGGGCCTGGTCTTCGGTCTGATCGCGGTCGGCCTGGTGGTCTGGCGGGTGCCGCAGGACCCGGTGGTGGACCGCGCCGGCGGCGCCGACCCGCTGGGTGCGATCGCCCTGGCCGGCTGGCTCTCCGCCCTGCTGGTCGCGGTCAGCCGCGGCAACGAGTGGGGCTGGACCTCCAACAAGACCCTGGGCCTGTTCGCCGTCGCCGCCGTGGTCGCGCTGATCTGGGGCATCGTCGAGGTCAAGGTCGCCCACCCGCTGGTGGACATGAAGATGATGGCCCGTCCGGCCGTCGCCTTCACCAACATCTCCGGCCTGCTGATCGGCTTCGGCATGTACGGCTCGTTCCTGGTGATCAGCAACTTCGCCCAGACCCCGGCCAAGCTGGCGCACTACGGCTTCACCGCCACCGTGCTGCACGCCGGTGTGATGCTGCTCCCCTCCGCGCTCGGCTCGATGGCCGCCGCCCCGGTCGGCGCACTGATGATCGCCCGCCGCGGCCCGCGCCTGCCGCTGGTCCTGGGCGGACTGCTCGGCTTCGCCTCGATGGCCTACCTGGCCGTGCGGCACAGTGCCGAGGGCGACATCTACTTCGCCTCCGCGATCTTCGGCCTCGGTGTGGGCCTGGCCTACGCGGCGATGCCGGCCTTCATCAACGGCGCCGTCCCGGCCGAGCAGAGCGGCATCGCCAACGGCATGAACGCGGTGCTGCGCACCGTCGGTGGTGCGATCGGCACCGCCGTGATGGGCGCGATCCTCACCGGTGACACCATCAAGCACCTGCCGATCCCGATCCAGCTGCCGACCGAGCAGGCCTACCAGCACGCCTTCTGGGTGGCCGCCGTGATGTGCGTGATCGCCGCCGCCGTGCCGTTCGCCATCCGCACCGTCCGCCCCGCCCCGGCTCCGGCCGACGCCGCCGTCCCGGCCGGCGCCCCGGCCGAGCCCGCCAGGACCGGCGCCTGACGAGGCCGCCGCAGCCCCGGGCCGCCCAGGGATCGGCGGCCCGGGGAACCCCCCTGTGAGCCCCAGCCCGGCGAACCCGGGCGGGGGCTCACGCCTCTTTCAGCGGCAGCGGATCGGCCGGGGCCAGGGCGGGGTCGTCCACCGCGAAGGTGCGCACCCGGCCGGGCCCCGAGTACGGCGTCTCGAACCGGACCGTCACCCGGCCCACCCCGCTGCCCTGCACCCAGCCCGGCCCGAACTCCTCGTGCGTCACGTCCTGTCCCGGCAGCCAGATCCGGGCCCGCACCGGCTGGCGGGCCCCCGCGGTGACCACCGGCTCGGCGGCCGGCCCGGGCTGCGCCTGCTCGGCCGCCGGCTCCCCCCGCTCGTCGGCTCCGGCCGCCTGCGCCGCCTGCGCCGCTTCCGCCGCCTCCGCCTCCTCGGCCTCGGCGGCCTGGGCGAACAGGTCCTCCTGGGTGTACTCGGCCAGCTGCGAGACCCCGACCCCCAACAGCCGGATCCCGCCGGTCAGGTTCACCTGCGCGGCCAGTCGGCGCGCGGTGGCCGCGATCACCCGCTCGTCGTCGGTCGGCCCGCGCAGCGTCTCGGACCGGGTCAGGGTGGAGAAGTCGAAGCGGCGCACCTTGAGCACCACGGTCCGCCCCGACCGCCCCGCCGCCCGCAGTCGGCGCACGCACCGCCTGGTCAGCTCGTCCAGCTCGTACATGATCCGGTCCCGGTCGACCAGGTCCACCTCGTAGGTGTCCTCCACCGAGACCGACTTGGCGTCCCGGTCCGGCACCACCTCGCGCCCGTCCAGCCCCCGGGCCATCAGCGAGATCCCACTGCCGTGCGCCCGCCCGAGCAGCCGCACCAGCTCCTCCTCCGGCTGCTCGGCCACCTCCGCCACCGTCAGCAGCCCGGCCCGGCGCAGCGCCTGCTCGGTGGCCGGTCCCACCCCGGGCAGGGCCCGCACCGGCATCGGTCCGAGCACCGCGCGCTCCTGGCCCGGCGTCACCAGCACCAGCCCGTTCGGCTTGGCCTGCTCGGAGCCGATCTTGGCCATCAGCTTGGACCCGGCCGCGCCGACCGAGGCGGTCAGCCCGGTGCGCTCCTCGATGTCGGCCCGCAGGTCCTCGGCCAGCGCCCGGACCAGCTCCACCCCCTCCGCCGGAGCCGCCCCGGTGAGCGCCGGGCCGTACGGACCGGCCTCCAGGTCCACGTAGGCCTCGTCCACGCTCAGCTGCTCGACCAGCGGGGAGAGCTCGCGCAGCATCGCCATCACCTGCTCGCTGATCTCCCGGTAGGCGGCGAACCGCGGCCACAGGTAGGCGGCGTTCGGGCAGAGCCGGCGGGCCACCGCGGTGGCCATCGCCGACCGCACCCCGAACACCCGGGCCTCGTACGAGCAGGTGGAGACCACCCCGCGCAGCCCCAGCCCGCCCACGATCACCGGCTTGCCGCGCAGGCTCGGCTTGGCCGCCTGCTCCACCGAGGCGAAGAAGGCGTCCATGTCGAGGTGGAGGATGCTCGGCAGGCTGCGCACCAGCCGATCATCGCGCAACGCACTGACAGGGCCGGTCAGGACGTGCGGGCGGCGTCCGCCAGCGCCTGCGCCACGCCGGGCTCGGTGGGACCGAGGAACGTCGGGTCCGGCCGCAGGAGCGCGCTCAGTGCCGCCTTGCCGGCCCCGGGGATCTCCCGCAGCCCGCCGTAGTACCAGGTGTCGTCCCGCGGCTCGGACACCCCGACCGCGTAGGAGTCGATCCCGGCGGCCCGGCACAGCGCCAGTGCCCGGCGCACGTGGTAGTCCTGGCTGACCAGCACCGCGTGGTCCACCCCGAAGACCCGCCGGGCCCGGATGCACGAGTCCCAGGTGGTGAAGCCCGCGTAGTCGCGCACCACCCGCACCGCCGGCACCCCGCGCGACACCAGGTAGTCGTACATGGTGCCCGGCTCGTTGTACCCGGTGCTGCTGTTGTCCCCGGTGACCAGGACCGCCTTCACCTTGTGCGCCCGGTAGAGCGCGACCGCCGCGTCCAACCGGTGCGCCAGGTAGGGCGTGGGCTCGTCCCCCACCACGCCGGCCCCGAAGACCACCGCCACCGGCTCGGCCGGCACCCCGGCCACGGTGCGGATCCGGTCGCCGTCGGTCAGGAAGAGCCAGGCGCTCGGCGCCAGCGCGAGCACGCAGAGGAGCACCAGGCCCTGGAAGATCTTCCGCTGGGTCCGCCGCCGACGCAGCCGGACCGCCCACCGCCCGCCGAACGCGCGCATCTGCCCCTCCCCCGCGGCGGACCGCCATGATCCACCGTCAGAGGCGGAGACGACGCGTCAGACCGCCCGGTTGCGGCGCTGGGCCAGCTCGTCGCCCGGGTCGTGGCCGATCAGGGTCTCCCCGGTGTCGGTCCGCTCGGCGTGCAGCCGGCCCAGCGTGGCCTCCAGCTCCCGCCAGACCGCGCCCACCGCGATGCCGAAGACGCCCTGACCGCCCTTCAGCAGGTCCACCACCTGCTGCGGCGAGGTGCACTCGTAGACCGTCGCCCCGTCGCTCATCAGGGTGAGCCCGGCCAGCTCGGCGAGCTCGGTGGACTGCAGATGGGTGACGGCCACTCGGATGTTCTGCAGCGAGACGCCCGCGTCCAGCAGCCGCTTCACGATCTTCAGCACCAGCACGTCGCGGAAGCTGTACAGCCGCTGCGCGCCGGTCGGGTAGGCCGTGCGCACGCTCGGCTCCAGCAGCCCGGTGCGGGCCCAGTAGTCGAGCTGACGGTAGGTGATGCCGGCCGCCGCGCAGGCGGTCGGCCCGCGGTAGCCGAGCAGGTCGGAGGCGGGGGTGATCCGCTCGATGGCCGGCTGGCCCGCCTGCACCGCGGGGAAGCGCCCCACCCGGGGCAGCTCCGCGTCCACGGCGGACGCGTCCCAACCGCGCCCGATCGGCGCCCGGTCACCGCGGCGCGGGTGGAGGGCGCACGGGCCTGACACAGTCGGTTCGTCGCCGCTGCTGCTCATGCCAACCTCCGTCCAGAACGGTCCCGCGCCGGGAACGGGACATCCCGGCGACAACACCTGACGGTAAGCAGTCGTCCAAGACGCGTCAACGATCGCCACGCCGGGGCAGCGAAACGACATCACTCCAATGAGCGGTTTCGCGTGCCCCTAGTGTGGGTAGGACCGAACACTTTGGCAAAACAGCTGATCGACTGCGGAGGGAATTGGCTGGATCCGGACGTCCGCGGTGAGCAGCACGGCCGATCCTGTCCGTCGCCCGCGGGCGGCGGTCACTGCGAGCTGCCGCCGAAGTCCTCCGGCGAGACCTGGTCGAGGAACTCGCGGAACTTCTCGACCTCGTCCTCCTGCTCGTCCGGGATCGCGATGCCCGCCTCGGCGAGCACCTCCTCGGCACCGAAGATCGGCGTACCGGTGCGCAGCGCCAGCGCTATCGCGTCCGAAGGGCGCGCGCTCACCTCGACCCCGCCGTCGAAGACGAGCTCGGCGTAGAAGACGCCCTCCCGCAGGTCGGTGATCCGCACCTCGGTGAGCGGGCGGCCGAGCGCCTCCAGCACGTCCTTGAACAGGTCGTGGGTCAGCGGCCGCACCGGGGTCATGCCCTGCTGGGCGAAGGCGATCGCGGTCGCCTCACCCGGGCCGATCCAGATCGGCAGGTATCGGTCACCGCCCACTTCGCGCAGCAGGACGATCGGCTGGTTGGAGGGCATCTCCACCCGGACACCTACGACGTCGAGCTCATTCACAAGGCAACCCTATGGCCACGGCCCGAGATAGGAAAGCGCGGCCCGGCGGGGCGGGCTCAGCTCGGGCGCGCCCGCAGGCCCGCCTGGACCATGGTGGCGTGCAGCCGGACCGCCAGGGTGGCCAGCTCCCGGGCCGTGGTCTCGGCGTGCGCCCGGGTCTGCGGATTGCGGTGCCGGCGCAGCGGGGCGACCACCTGGTCCACCAGGGCGATCTCGCGCTCGGCGGCGGCCTTGACCTGCCGCAGGTGGCGCGGCTGCAGCCCGTAGCGGCCGAGCTCCGCGACCAGCCGGGCGACCTGCAGGGTGTCGGCGTCGTAGCCGCCGTCCGGACCGGCGGTGACCAGTCCGTAGGACTCCCATTCGGCCAGGTCACGCTCCTCGGCGCCGGCCGCGGCCAGCAACTCGGCGCGGCCCAGCCGGACCCCGCCGGCCGGCACGGTGTCGAGCTCCCGGTCCGCCTCGTCGGCGGGCCCGGGGCGGGACTCGGCGGCGGGCAGCGCCGGCGGCGCCTCGCCCCGCTCGATCGCGTCCAGGTGCTCCCGGATCACCCGCAGCGGCAGGTAGTGGTCGCGCTGCATGCGCAGCACGTAGGCCAGCCGCTCCACGTCCGCCGGACCGAACTTGCGGTAGCCCGAGGGCGTGCGCTGCGGCTCGACCAGGCCCTCCGCCTCCAGGAAACGGATCTTGGAGATCGTGACTTCCGGGAAGTCCTCCCGCAAGTACGCGAGCACCGCGCCGATGCTGAGCAGTTCCGCCCCGCGCCGCTCGGCGGTCCGCAGGTGCGGGCCGCCGGGGCGGCGGGGGGCGGTCACGGTCTGATTCGAGGTCACTCGCGCTCTCCTGCCGACGTCGTGTGCGAACCCCCGCCTGCCCAGTCCCGTCCGTCAGTCCTGCCGGTGCCCCCGGCCCCCTGGTCTCCTGCCGGGGGGTCAGTACCGGTGCGGTCCGGCGAAGAACACCAGCCGGTACTTGCCGATCTGCACCTCGTCACCGTTGCCGAGCGCGACCTCGTCGATCGCCTCGCGGTTGACGTAGGTCCCGTTCAGGCTGCCCACGTCGGCCACCGAGAAGCCACCGCCCGGCTGGCGGCGGAACTCGACGTGCCGGCGCGAGACCGTGACATCGTCCAGGAAGATGTCGCCCTGCGGGTGGCGGCCGGCCGTGGTCACGTCGGCGTCCAGCAGGAAGCGGCTGCCCGAGTTGGGGCCGCGCAGCACGATCAGCAGCGCCGAGCCCGGGGGCAGCGCGTCGATCGCGGCCAGCACCTCCGGCGACAGCGCCGGGGTGGCCCCGGTGCTGGTGGCGTTCGGGTCGTAGGACTCCAGGCCGGAGATCGAGATGGTCGAGGTGGTCTCGACCGGGCTCTCCGGGGCCCCGGCGCGCAGCGGGGTACCGCAGTTGTTGCAGAACCGCGCGGTGCCCGGGTTCTGGTTGCCGCACCGCGGACAGACGATCTGGCCGTGCATGTTCGCAGCCTCCTGGTGCGGCACTCCCCCTGGGACGTGCCCGGCGTAGGGATCCGGGGCAAACCCTCCACCAGAGGTTGAGGGTCCTGTCGGGAAACCTATGCGCGGCGCCCCCGCCGAATCAACCGACGCGCCGTAGCCGTCCCGGAACAGCGGCCGCTCACCGGCCGGCTGGTACCCGTCCGGCGCGGTGCGCATGCCGGGCAGCTGCCCCGACTCCTCCTCGCGGCGGTGGCGCGCGGTCGGCGCCTCCACGGCCGCCGAGCGACGGTTGTTGCGGCCGAACAGCTTCGAGAACAGACTCACGGGCGAATCCCCTTGCGTGAAACAGACCCGCCCGCGGGGCAGGATGACAGTGGTGCAGCACAGTCTTGCCGACGCCGTCTTCGGCCCGTGCACCGGGGGCCGATCGCCGACGCAGGTGAGGGGTGGTGCGGCCGACGGGCCGTCAGCGGAACGGGACGCGCGCTCACTTCGCCGCCGGCTTGGCGAACTGCGCGGGAGCGGGCACGGCGAGCGCGTCCACGGTCACCTTCTGCTGCTCCGCGATGTGGGTGGCGACCTGCTCCTTCTCCAGAGTACGGACGATGCCACCCGGGATGTTCAGTGCCGGCGTCAGGTCCTGCGGGTTGCCGATCACGGTGAACCGGTAGGGCTGCGCCACGGCCTTGCCGTCGATCTGCACGCCGCCCGAGGGCACATCGGTGAAGAAGGTGTGGGCCACCACGCGGACATCGTTGATCTGAATCGCCTCCGCCCCCGCCGCTCGGAGTTCCTGCAGGGTGTCCAGCAGCATATCCGCCTTGACCTGCCCCTGGGGGTCATCGACCGTCAGTACGATCCCCGGCCCCGTCGCCTTCACGGTACCCGCCAGCACGCCGAGCTCCAGCGCCTTCTCGCGGGTCTGCTCCTGGGCCTCCTTGGCCTGGTTGGAGCTGTTCTGCAGCTGCGCCAGCGACTGGTCCAGCTGCGTCTTCTCCTGCTGCAGGCGCTGCTGCCGGCTGTCCAGTTCGTCCAGGATCCGGACCAGGTCCTCCTGGCGGGCGCCGCGCAGCGCGCTGTGGTCGTTGGTGGAGCGGACCTGGATCGCCAGGCCCAGGCCGAGGGCGAAGAGCAGCAGCGCGACCACCAGCTGACCGCGCGACAGCCGGGGCGGCCAGAGCGCGCTGCGCAGTCGGCGGCGGGCGTCGTCGGTACCGGCCTCGGCCGCGGGGCCGTCCTCGGGAGCCGCCACCCGCTCCGGCACGGCCGGCTCCTCGGGCCGGGCCTCGGTGTTGGCGTCGGCCTCGACCGCGGCCGCGTGCTCCGGTTCGGGCTCGGGCGCCGGCCCGGTCGCCCCGGCCTCCGCCGCCGGCTCGGCCGCGGACTCGGGTTCGGTCGCGGGCTCAGGCTCGGTCGCGGGCTCGGCGACCGGCTCGGGCCCCCGGGCGGCCTCGACCTCCTCCTCCGGTGCGGGCTCCGGGCGGCGCTGCTCCTCGCTCACCAGTTCCCCTCTCAGGCCCGGAACACGTGGCGCCGGATGGCCGCCGCGTTGGAGAAGATCCGGATGCCCAGCACCACGACCACGCCGGTGGAGAGCTGCGAGCCGACGCCCAGCTGGTCGCCGAGGAAGACGATCAGCGCCGCCACCACCACGTTGGAGAGGAAGGAGACCACGAAGACCTTGTCGTCGAAGATCCCGTCCAGCATCGCGCGCACTCCGCCGAAGACCGCGTCCAGCGCGGCCACCACGGCGATCGGGAGGTACGGCACGACGGCCGGCGGCACCGACGGCTGCACGAAGAGCCCGACGATGACACCGGCCACCAGGCCCAGTACGGCGATCACGACTTGGTTGCTCCTGTCCGGGTGGACGTGCTCGGGGAGGGGGTGCCCTTGGCGGGCGACGGTGAGGCAGTGGCGGACGGTGTCAGAGGGGTGGACGTGGCGGACGCCCCCGACGGTTGCGCCGACGGCGTGCCGGTTCCCGACGGATCCGGCACGGGCGAGGCCAGCCGCAGTGTGAAGCCGACCGCCGCCGGCAGGCTCAGCTCGTGCTGACCGCTGAGCGTGGCCCGGATCCCGTAGCTGTCCTGGAGCAGCTTGAGGTAGTGGCCGCCCATGCTCTCCTGGAACGCGCCCGGCAGCGCCTTCTCGTCCCCGATCGCCAGCACCGTGTACGGCGGCACCAGCGGCCGGTTGTCCACCAGGATCGCGTCACCGGCGGCCCGGATCGGCGAGAGCGCGGTCAGCCGCTGCCCGTTCACGGACACCGCCTCGGCGCCCGCCTGCCACAGCCCGTTGACCACCAGCTGCAGGTCCCGGTCGCGCAGCCGGCCACCGCCGAACCCGCCCGAGGTGCGCGGGTCGATCCCGCCGCCGCTGCCGGAGTCGGCCGGGTCGTCGATCACCAGCTTGACCCCGGGACCGGTCACCGCTCCGGTGCCGACCGCCGAGTCCAGCGCCGCCAGCCCGTTGTCGGCACCGTCGTGCAGCGCCTTCTGCTGCTCGGCGTTCACCTCGGCCCGGGCCGACTCCACCTGGTGCTGCAGCTTGTCGGCGGCGGCGGTGGCGTCGGTGACCCGCTGGACCAGCGCGTCCCGCTCCTTGGCCAGCTCCGGCCGCGCCTCGTGCGCGTTGACCCCGCTGATCGTCACCACCACGGCGGCCATCGCCAGACCGGCCGCCAGCAGCAGCTTGCCCCGGGGGGTGGTGGGCAGCCGACGGCGCCCCTCCTCGCCCCGGGCCCGCGCGGCCGCCGCGTAGCCCTCGTCCAGGCTCTGGTCCATCACCGTGGTCAGCAGCGTCATCGAGGCGTCCGGACGGGTGAACCGCCCGGCCCGCTCCTTCGGTGATCGCGTCGCTGACATGCGGGACATCGTCCCACGACGCCGCAGCCCCGGGCGACCAGCCCCCGTCCTGGGAGGCGGTCGCCCGGGGCCGTCCGCGCCGGGTCAGCGTCCGGCGCCGTCGACCACCGCCGCCCACTCGTCCAGCAGGCCCTGGGTGGCCTCGTCGTCCGGGCCCTCCGCCCACAGGTGGGTGACCGCCTCGGCCGGGTCGGGCAGCACCAGGCACCAGCGCCCGTCGGACTCGACCACCCGGACCCCGTCCGTGGTGTCCAGCTGCCGACCGCCGGCCGCCTCCACCACCGAGCGCATCACCATGCCCTTGGCCGCCCACGGGGTGGCGATGTCCCGCCGCTGGATGTGCGCCTGCGGGATCCGCGCGTCGATCTGGCTCAGGGTCAGCTGAGTGCGCGCCACCAGGCCGACCAGCCGGACGAAGGCCGCCGCGCCGTCCAGCACGCCGCTGAACTCCGGCACCACGAAGCCGCCGCGCCCGTCACCGCCGAAGATGGTGTGCTCCGCCGCGGCCGCCTTCGCCAGGTCGTCCGGCGAGGTCGAGGTCCACCGCACCTGGGTGCCGTGGTAGGCCGCGACCTGCTCGGCGATCCGCGTGGTGGTCACCGGCAGCGCCACCTGCCCGCTGCGCCGCTCGGCGGCGACCAGGTCCAGCAGCACCAGCAGCGCCCGGTCGTCCTCGATCACCCGGCCCAGCTCGTCCACGAAGGAGACCCGCTCACCGACGGTGTCGAAGCGGACTCCGAAGGCCGCCCGGGACGAGGCCACCAGGGCACCGAGCCGGGCCAGGCCGGCCCGCCGGTCCTCGGGGTCCTCGGTCGGACGGGCCTCGTCCAGGCCGCCGTTGACGGTCAGTGCCTCCACTCCGAGCCGGCCCAGGATGCTCGGCAGCACCAGCCCGGCGCTGCCGTGCGCGGTGTCCACCACGACCTTCAGCCCGGCCTCGCGCACGCCCGTGGTGTCGATGTCCCGCAGCAGGTTGCCCGCGTAGGAGTCGAAGACGCTGGACGGGAAGGTCAGGTCGCCGATCTCGCCCGGGAACGCCCGGCGGAACTCCTGTCGGGCGTAGACCCGGTCGAGCTTGCGCTGCCCGGCCTGCGAGAGGTCGGCGCCGCGCTCGTCGAAGAACAGGATGTCCAGCGAGTCCGGCACACCCGGCGTGGTCCGCAGGAAGATCCCGCCCGCGCTGCCGCGCGCGGTGTGCTGCCGGGCCACCGGCATCGGTACGTTCTCCAGGTCGCGGACGTCGATCGCGCTGGTCTGCAGCGCGGAGATCATCGCCCGCTTGAGCGCTCGGGCACCACGCGAGTGGTCACGGGCGATGGTGACGGTGGCACCCTTCTTCAGCGTGGTCGCGTAGGCGCCGGCCAGTCGGACCGCGAGCTCCGGGGTGATCTCGACGTTGAGGATCCCGGAGACTCCGCGCGCACCGAACAGGTGCTCCTGGCCGCGCGACTCCCAGATCACCGAGGTGTTGACGAAGGCGCCGGCCTCGATGGTCTTGAACGGGTACACCCGGACCGCGCCCGCGATGATCGACTCCTCGCCGATCAGGCACTCGTCCCCGATCACCGCGCCGTCCTCGATCCGGGCCGCGCGCATCACGTCGGTGTTCTTGCCCACCACGCAGCCGCGCAGGTTGGTCTGCGGGCCGACGTAGACGTTGTCGTGGATCACCGCCTTGTGCAGGAACGCACCGCGCTTGACGACCACGTTGCTGCCCAGCACGGTGTGCTCGCGCAGCTCGACGCCCGCCTCCACCTTGGCGTAGTCGCCGATGTAGAGCGGGCCGCGCAGGATCGCCTCCGGATCCACCTCGGCGCCCTCGGCCACCCAGACGCCCGGCGAGATCTCGAAGCCGTCCAGCTCGACCTCGACCTTGCCCTCCAGCACGTCCGCCTGGGCCTTGCCGTAGCTCTCGTGGGTGCCCACGTCCTCCCAGTAGCCCTCGGCGACGTAGCCGTAGACCGGCTTGCCCTCCTTGAGCAACTGCGGGAACACGTCGCTCGACCAGTCCACCGAGGTGCCGGCGGCCACGTAGTCGAAGACCTCGGGCTCCATCACGTAGATGCCGGTGTTCACGGTGTCCGAGAAGACCTGGCCCCAAGTCGGCTTCTCCAGGAAGCGCTCGACCCGGCCCTCGTCGTCGACGATCGTGATCCCGAATTCCAGCGGGTTGGGCACCCGGGTGAGGCAGACGGTGACCAGCGCGCCCTTGGCGCGGTGAAAGGCGATCAAATCAGAAAGATCGAAATCGGTGAGCGCGTCGCCGGAGATCACCAGAAACGAGTCGTCACGGAGCGCGTCCTCGGCGTTCTTGACGCTTCCCGCGGTGCCTAGCGGAACCTCCTCGTTCGCATAGGTGAGGTTCATACCGAGATCCTCACCGTCGCCGAAGTAGTTCTTCACCAGTGAGGCGAGGAACTGCACGGTGACGACGGTATCGGTGAGGCCGTGCCGCTTGAGCAGTCGTAGCACGTGCTCCATGATCGGGCGATTGGCGACCGGCAGGAGCGGCTTCGGCATGCTCGAAGTCATCGGGCGGAGACGAGTTCCCTCGCCTCCGGCCATCACAACGGCTTTCATGGCGGATGCGTCCTCCTTCGCGGCAATGGACTCTTCGTCCATCAAACCGTTTCAGGACACCTCTACCCGGTTGAAATCATCCGACGCGCGGATGGACGGGTGGGCTGGGCCACGATTAGGGGGTGGGCGCCGCGATCGCGCCGCGGACGATCTGTCGCACCTGAACGGCGTACAGGATGCCGGCCCACCAGTACAGCACCGTCCCCCACCAGATGAACGCCCAGCTGACCACCTCGGCGGTGTGGTGGAACCAGCCCTGCCCCTGGCCCAGCAGCAGAAGCGGAAAGGCGTACATCAGATTGAAGGTCGCGGCCTTGCCCAGAAAACTGACGTTGAGCGGGCCGTAGCCGTAGCGGTTCAGAATCGGCAGCAGCGCCGCGATGAAGAGCTCGCGGGCGAGCAGGATCGCGGTCAGCCACCAGGGCAGGATCTCCCGCCAGGTCAGCCCGACCAGGGTCGACAGCACGTAGAGCCGGTCCGCCAGCGGGTCGAGGATCTGGCCGAGCCGGCTGATCTGCCCCCACCGCCGGGCCAGTTTGCCGTCCAGGTAGTCGCTGATCCCGCTGAGCGCGAGGATCAGCAGCGCCCAGCCGTCGTTGTTCGGCCCGCCGAACTTCGGCCACAGAATGAGCCAGAGGAAGACCGGCACCCCGACCAGCCGCGCCATGCTCAGCAGGTTGGGGATGGTGAGGACGCGGTCGGTCTGGACGCGCGTCTCCTGGACCTCCACCTGGGGGCCTCCTCTGTCCGTGCACTTCTCGTGGTCCTGCTGCCCGAACGGGCACAGTGCGGGCCCGACTTTACCCAACCCCGCAGGAGAACGCGAAGAAGCCCCCTTTCCCGAAGGAAAGGAGGCTTCTCCTGAATGATTGTTCGGCGGCGTCCTACTCTCCCACAGGGTCCCCCCTGCAGTA
>NZ_JBHYKG010000071.1:446-30621 GCF_042741245.1 Kitasatospora sp. NPDC058965 | reverse complement strand
CCCGGCCGGGGGCGCGCCCCCCCCCGCCCCCCCCCCCGGCCGCGCGGGGCGCGCGGGGGGGGGCGGCGCCGGGCCCCGCGGCGGCCCCCCCCCCCCACGGCCGTCCGGCCCGCACACCGTGCGGACACGCCGAAAACCGGCCCGGCGCACTGGGCGCTCGGACCGGTCAGGGCACGGAGTCAGGCTCGACGGCGGGACTGGTGGTGGCCGGCTTCGGCCTCCTCCTCGTCGTCCTCGTCGTCGTTGTAGTAATCCGCGTAGGCGGCGTAGGGGTCGTCCTCGTCCTCGTCCTCAACCGGCTCAGGGTTGACCGGACGGACGGGTGTAACGCCCAGCTCGCTGGACAGACGGTTAGCGTCGAAGCCGCCGCTGTTGTACTTCAGCTCGCGGGCGACCTTCGTCTGCTTGGCCTTGGCCCGGCCGCGCCCCATGGGTCGACCCCCTCAACGATGGGGCTCACGGCCCCGAGTCTGACACGTGTTCATGATCGGGAGCGGCTTGCCCGAATCGGGAGAGCCGTCCCTTGGAGCATCCACGGTACCTGTTTCCGCCCCCGGACGGTACGTCGCCGATGTCACGTGGCGCGCACTGTCGCTCCCCGGGACCAGGTCTTTCCTGGTCAAACGGGGAAACGCGGGCATTCACAGGGTGCCCGGTGCGAGCCCGGGACCGTCGTTCTGCGACCGATTATCCCCCGACCGTGGCGCGCTCGACGCCCGATCGGGGGACAAAAGGCATTCCGGTTCCACATTGTGATCCGGAGCGGACCCTCTGGAAGCGGAGCGATCAGCCCCGGCGGGCGCCCGGGAGCAGCACCGTGCGCAGGGCGCTGATCTCGCGCATCCGGCGCTCGGCCAGCCGGTCGGCGGCCACCGCGGGCGGCACGCCGTCGGCGGCGGCCCGGGTGAAGATCTCCAGCGTGGTGTCGAAGATCTTGGTCGCCTTGTTCTTGGCCCGCTCGAAGTTGAAGCCGTCGATCTCGTCGGCCACCTGGATCACGCCGCCGGAGTTCACCAGGTAGTCGGGCGCGTACAGGATGCCGCGGTCGGCCAGGTCCTTCTCCACGCCCGGGTGGGCCAGCTGGTTGTTGGCCGCGCCGCAGACCACCGAGGTGCCCGCCGCGGTCAGCTGGGCGACCGTGTCGTCGTCCAGCGCGCCGCCGAGCGCGCACGGGGCGTAGACGTCCAGCTTGGCGTTCAGCAGGGCCCGGGTGTCGGCGACCACCTCGACGTCCGGGTGGGCGGCCCGCACGCGGTTGACGGCGGCCTCGAAGGGGTCGGTGACGACCACGGTGGCGCCGTCGGCGACCAGGTGGCCGACCAGGTAGTGGCCGACCTTGCCGACGCCCGCCACGCCGACCCGCTTGCCGCGCAGCGTCGGCTGGCCCCAGCGGGCCTGCGCGGAGGCGCGCATGCCCTGGAAGACGCCGAAGGCGGTGAGGATCGAGGAGTCGCCGGCGCCGCCGTGCTCGGGCGAGCGGCCGGTGACGTGGTCGCACTCGCGGGCCACCACGTCCATGTCCTGCACGTAGGTGCCCACGTCGCAGGCGGTGATGTAGCGGCCGGCCAGCGACTGCACGAAGCGGCCGTAGGCGCGCAGCAGGGCCTCGGACTTGTCGCCGCCCTCGGCCTTGGGGGCCGGGTCGCCGATGATCACGGCCTTGCCGCCGCCGAGGTCCAGCCCGGCCAGCGCGTTCTTGTAGCTCATGCCGCGGGAGAGCCGCAGCGCGTCCTCCAGCGCCTCCTCCTCGGAGGCGTACTGGTGGAACCGGGTGCCGCCGAGGGCGGGGCCCAGTGCCGTGGAGTGGATGGCGATGATCGCCTTGAGGCCGGAGGTCCGGTCGTGGCAGAGCACGACCTGCTCGTGCCCGTCGCCCGGGGCGGCGTCCTGCGCGGTACCAAAGATCCGACTCAGCGCGCCTCGTGCGGCGGGCGTCGCGGATGCAGTGCGTACGTCGGTCACTGTGGTGACTCCAGTATCTGCGGGCCCGCTTGCTGTGGTGCGGGCCATCTACGGCGAAGCGTAGTCCGCGGGCCGGGCCGCCAGGGGTGCGGTCCCGGGATCCGGACGGCACTCCGCGGCCCTCCCGCAGTGACGGTGGCACGTGCGACGATGCAGGACGTGACCGCTGTGCGCACCTCCGTGCTGCCGCCCTACGCCGCCCACCTGCGGGTGTACGAGCCGCTGGCCGCCTACCCGGAACCGGAGCGTTCGCGCTGGCAGGCGTACGCGGCCGAGCACGGCCCGGACGCGGCCTCGGCCGGCGAACCGGTGGCCCGGGCGGCGCTCGAGGCTCAGCGGGGGGCGCTCGCCGAACTGCTCCCGTTCGCCTCGCGCGCCCTGCCGATCGGGGCGCCCCCGGTCGACGGGCCGGAGGCGGAGGCCGAGCAGGCCTTCGTCCGGGTGCTGGACGCGGTCACCTACGTCTGCCCGTGGGCCACCCGGCTGCGCAGCTGGCAGGCGCTGGACGAGCTGCGCGAGTCGCTGCCGGTGGCGCTGCTGGACTCGGTGCTGCCGCAGGCCGTGCGGCAGGAGGCGCTGGCCGCCCAGGAGCACTGGCGGGCGGCCCATCCGGACGCCCGGCCGTGGATCCTGACCAGCCGTTGGGAGGTGCCGGTGCGCTGGTTCCTGCCGTTCGGGGCGGAGGACCGGCGGTTCCTGCCGGCCGAGCCCGCCGCCGACGGGCAGCCCGGGGTGCCGGCGGCGCTGTACTACCTGACTCCGATGGCGCAGGCCCGCCGGCGGGTGGCGCGCGGCTACCGGGTGCTGCGCGAGCGGCTGGCCGACGCGCCGCTGACCCTGGGGGCGGAGCAGGTCGGGCGCTGGCTGGAGGAGTTCCACCCGCGCTCGTTGGTGGAACTGGACTACGGCGGCCTGGTGCACGCGATCGGCGGGCCGGAGCTGGCCGCCGACCAGTCGGCGGCCGAGGTGGCGGACGGTCTGGCCGCGCTGCGCGAGGGCGACGTGGAGCGGGCCGAGGGGGCCTACCGGGTGGTGACGGAGCGGTGGCGGCGGGTGCTGGCGCTGCGCCAGGCGAACTGAGCGGGCCGGGCCCGGGCTGACGGGGCGACAACGGGGACGGACGGGGCTGACGGGGGTTCAGGGGTGCGTGGGGGCTGGCGGTTCCGGTGCGACGACCGGATCACTCACCTGTTCGGGAGATCCGGGACCAAGGTCCCGGTTCGGGTCAATACCTGACTAACGTGACACTACTCACCGTTGACCCGAACTCACAGCTAAGGGTAAAAATGGGACAAGCAGCCCAACTCTCCTCTTACCCGCCCACTTTTGGGTGGATCTGGGGTCGGTGTTCCCTTTGGGGGGAAACAGTAGATCTGGGCTCTCCATAACCGGTTGTCACGATATGGTGACTGTCCGCTATGGGGTGGTCCATCGCCATCCGTCGTGCTTGAACCCGTGAGGGGTCAATTTTGGCGGTTTGGTCGATAGGGCTGGACGGATGGTGTAGTTGTAGACACCAGGACAAGCCGTTCGTCCTATAACCGACTCGGTCCGTCTGTGCCATTTCGGGCATCGCGGGCCAAGGTGCAGAATTTGAAGGATAGAACCGCCCTGGTTCGGTTCTCCGAGGAGGCCGCTCATGACCGCTCGTACCCCTGACGCAGAGCCCCTGCTGACTCCGGCAGAGGTTGCCACCATGTTCCGTGTCGACCCCAAGACGGTGACGCGCTGGGCCAAGGCGGGCAAGCTCACGTCCATCCGCACCCTTGGCGGCCACCGCCGGTACCGCGAGGCGGAGGTGCGCGCCCTGCTGGCCGGGATTCCGGCCCAGCGCAGCGAGGCCTGATCCTGCCCCGGCGGCCCGCTCAAGCCCGCCGGCCAGAGGTTTGCAGAAGGGGCTGTTCCCTGGACTCCGCCGGGTCCCGGGGACGGCCCCTTCGGCATGCCCGGCGGGCTGTTTCCGGCCGCCGGTGCGACATGAGCATCAACTATTTCATGACTGTCATTTGACCAGAAAATAGCCCTATCACGCGTCATTTACGGGGCGTGCGGGGCGCGATGAAATCCGTGTGACGGCAGTCGGGAAAGCCCGCGAAGTCCGCCGAAAGCGCGTCGAGAGTCAGTACAATTTTATATATTAAATTAGTCGGTATGCAGGGGGGGTTGCACCTGGCCAAGTTCAAGAAAAGATAAGTGACGACCGTCACAGGCGTCACTCTTGTGGTCCGGGCCGAGCTGACGATAATGACCTGACGGTCCGTCCGGGCCGGCCCGGTGAACGCGAAGAGGCCCGGAACCTTACGGTTCCGGGCCTCTTGCTTGTGGCGACCCTGACGGGACTTGAACCCGCGACCTCCACCTTGACAGGGTGGCGAGCTAACCAACTGCTCCACAGGGCCAGGGATTTCACTGCTGACCTCAGTGTTTCGCCGCTGTTCGTCTCAGCGACAAGACAGATCGTACTGCATGTTTGGCCCCCAGGTCGAACCGGCTCCGGGCGGCTGCCGGTCCGACCTGGGGGAGTGCCTCAGAGGGTGGCCCAAGCGGCGTCCATCGCCTTCAGGATGCGCTTCTCGGAGACCGGCGCCGGTGTGCCCAGCGACTGGGCGAAGAAGCTCACCCGCAGCTCCTCGATCATCCAGCGGATCTGCAGCACCTCGGGGCCGGGCTGCTGCCCGGCCGGTACGGCGGCCAGCAGTTCGCCGTAGGCCCGCTGCACCTCCTGCACCTTCAGCAGGTGCTGCAGGTCGCGCTGGGGGTGGTTGGGCAGCGCCTCCAGCCGGCGGTCCACCGCGATCAGGTAGCGCTTCACGTCGCCCAGCCGCTGCCAGCCGGTGCCGGTCACGAAGCCGGGGTGGACCAGCGAGGCCAGGTGCAGCTTGACGTCGTTCACCGCGCTCAGCAGCACCGGGCTGCTGACCGTCTTCAGCCGGGTGGTGGCCCGGTGAAAGGCGATCAGGGCGCTGGCGGTCTTCAGCGTGGTGTCGGCCGACAGGTCGTACAGGTCGGCCCGGACCTTGTCGTACAGCGTGCCGAAGGCCTCCGCGTCCCAGGCCGGGGCGCCGTTCAGCGCCATCAGCCGGTCGGCGGCGCAGGCGGTGATGTCCTCGAACAGGGCCGGCACCGAGCCGTGCGGGTTGTAGGAGAGGGCGAGCTTGGCCTGGTTGCCCAGCCGGGCCTGGATGGCCTTGGCCGGCGAGGTGGTGGTGAGCAGCAGCAGCCGCCGGGTGCCCTCCCACATCGCCCGCTCCTGAGCCTGCGGGGTGTCGTAGAGCTTGATCGAGACCGACGCGCCCTCGTCGGTCAGGGCCGGGTAGGCGCGCAGCGAGTGGCCCTTGGAGCGCTGCTCGAAGGTGCGCTGGATCAGCGGCAGGTCCGGGGGCCACTCGGTCAGCCCGGAGCGCTCGATGCCGCGGCCGCTGGCCGCCGAGGAGAGGGTCTCCTTGAGCTTCGGGGTCAGCTTGCGGCGCAGCTCCTCCAGGTCCTTGGACTCGGCGAGCCTGCGCTTGCCGTCGACCACCCGGAAGGTCACCTTGAGGTGCTCGGGGATCCGCTCCTCGTCCCAGGCCTCGGGCGGGATCGGCTGGCCGCCCATCCGGTGCAGCACCCGTTCCAGGGTGGGCAGCAGCGGTTCCTGGCGGTTGGTCATCTCGCCCAGCGCCGCCCTGGCGAAGTCGGGGGCCGGCACGAAGCCCCGCCGGATCGCCTTGGGCAGCGAGCGGATCCAGGCGGTGACCAGGTCCGCGCGCAGGCCCGGGATCTGCCAGTCGAAGCCCTCCGAGGAGACCTGGTTGAGCACCGGCAGCGGGATGTGCACGGTGACCCCGTCGGCGTCGCTGCCCGGTTCGAACTGGTAGGTCAGCTGGAACCGCAGCTTGCCCTGCTGCCAGTGGTCCGGGTAGTCGGCCTCGGTGACGCCGCCGGCGGCGTCGTTGATCAGCATCGACTTCTCGAAGTTGAGCAGGTCCGGCTGCTCGTGCCGGGTCTTCTTCCACCAGGAGTCGAAGTGCCGGGTGGAGACGACGTCCTGCGGCAGCCGGGCGTCGTAGAAGTCGAACAGGGTCTGGTCGTCCACCAGGATGTCGCGCCGGCGGGCCCGGTTCTCCAGCTCCTCGACCTCGTCCAGCAGCTTCCGGTTGGCGGCGAAGAAGTGGTGGTGGGTCTCCCAGTCGCCCTCGACCAGGGCGTTGCGGATGAACAGCTCGCGGCAGAGCTCCGGATCGATCCGGCCGTAGTTGACCCGGCGCTGGGCCACGATCGGGACGCCGTAGAGGGTGACCCGCTCGAAGGCCATCACCGCGCCGGCCTTCTTCTCCCAGTGCGGCTCGCTGTAGGTGCGCTTGGTCAGGTGGCCGGCCAGCGGCTCCACCCACTCGGGCTCGATCTTGGCGTTGATCCGGGCCCAGAGCCGGGAGGTCTCCACCAGCTCGGCCGACATGACCCAGCGCGGCGGCTTCTTGAACAGGCCGGACCCCGGGAAGACCGCGAACCGGGCGCCGCGGGCGCCGCCGTACTCGCGCTTCTCCACGTCGAACAGGCCGATGTGGGAGAGCAGGCCGGAGAGCAGCGACTGGTGGATCCGGTCGGCGTCCGGCTCGGCGTCCGGCCGGGGCTCCTCGATCGTCACGCCCAGCTGCTTGGCGACCGTGCGCAGCTGCGTGTAGATGTCCTGCCACTCCCGTATCCGCAGGTAGTTCAGGAACTCGCTCTTGCACATCCGGCGGAAGGCCGAGGAGGAGAGCTCCTTCTGCTGCTCCCTGACGTAGCGCCACATCGCCAGGTAGGAGAGGAAGTCGGAGGTCTCCGAGTTGAACCGGCGGTGCCGCTCGTCGGCGGCCTGGCGCTTCTCGGCCGGGCGCTCGCGCGGGTCCTGGATGGAGAGCGCCGCGGCGATCACCATGACGTCGCGCACGCAGCCGTTCCGGTCGGCCTCCAGCACCATCCGGGCCAGCCGCGGGTCGACCGGCAGCTGGGCGAGCTTGCGGCCGAGCTGGGTCAGCCGCTTGCGCGGGTCCTTCTCGTCCGGGTCGAGCGCGCCGAGCTCCTGGAGCAGGCTCACGCCGTCCTTGATGTTGCGCGAGTCCGGCGGGTCCAGGAACGGGAAGGCGGCGATGTCGCCGAGGCCGGCGGCGGTCATCTGCAGGATGACCGAGGCCAGGTTGGTGCGCAGGATCTCGGCGTCGGTGAACTCGGGGCGGGCGAGGAAGTCCTCCTCCGAGTAGAGCCGGACGCAGATGCCGTCGCTGGTGCGGCCGCAGCGGCCCTTGCGCTGGTTGGCGCTGGCCTGGCTGATCGCCTCGATCGGCAGCCGCTGCACCTTGGTGCGGTGGCTGTAGCGGGAGATCCGGGCGGTGCCCGGGTCGATCACGTACTTGATGCCGGGCACGGTCAGCGAGGTCTCGGCCACGTTGGTGGCCAGCACGATCCGGCGCGAGTTCGAGCGCTGGAAGACCCGGTGCTGCTCGGCCGAGGAGAGCCGGGCGTAGAGCGGCAGCACCTCGGTGAACTTGAGGTTCAGCTTGTTCAGGGCGTCCGCGGTGTCGCGGATCTCCCGCTCGCCGGAGAGGAAGACCAGGATGTCGCCCGGGCCCTCGGCCTGGAGCTCCTGGGCGGCCTCGCAGATCGCCTGGACCTGGTCCCGGTCGCGGTCCACGGCGTCGTCCTCGGCCTCCGCCTCGGCGGTGTCCTCGACCAGCGGGCGGTAGCGGACCTCGACCGGGTAGGTGCGGCCGGAGACCTCGACGATCGGGGCGTCGCCGAAGTGGCGGGAGAAGCGCTCCGGGTCGATGGTCGCGGAGGTGATGATCACCTTGAGGTCGGGGCGGCGCGGCAGCAGCTGTTTGAGGTAGCCGAGGATGAAGTCGATGTTGAGGCTGCGCTCGTGCGCCTCGTCGATGATCAGGGTGTCGTACTGGCGCAGCTCGCGGTCGGTCTGGATCTCGGCCAGCAGGATGCCGTCGGTCATCAGCTTGACCAGGGTGTCCGCACCGACCTGGTCGGTGAACCGGACCTTCCAGCCGACCGCCTCGCCCAGCGGGGTGTCCAGTTCCTCGGCCACCCGCTCGGCCACGGTGCGGGCGGCGATCCGGCGCGGCTGGGTGTGGCCGACCAGGCCCTTGAGGCCGCGGCCGAGCTCCAGGCAGATCTTCGGGATCTGGGTGGTCTTTCCGGAGCCGGTCTCGCCCGCGACGATCACCACCTGGTGGTCCCGGACCGCCGCCAGGATCTCGTCCTTCTTCTGGCTGACCGGGAGCTCGGCCGGGTACCTGATGGCCGGCACGGCGAGCCGGCGCTGCTCGATCCGCTGCTCGGCCTTGGCGACCTCCACGGCCAGCTCGCCAGCGATCGCGGCGCGGGCCTCGGGCTTGCGCACCCGGCGGGCCCCGTCCAGCCGGCGGCCGATCCGCTGCTGGTCGCGCAGCATCAGCTCGGGCAACCGGGCCGCCAGGTCACCGATGGTCGGTGCGTCGGCAGGCTGGACTGCGGGGGAACTCATCGCGGGCATCCTTCAAGGATTGCAAGGAGGAGCGCCCGGGCGCACCTCGGTTTCTCGGCGTCGGCACCAAGTGTCACACCTGCGGGCAACCGGGGAAGATCGCCCGGGCCGGGCCCCGACGGCGAGGGGCCCGCACCGCCGACCGGGTGGTCGGCCGCACGGGCCCCGAACCGCTCACTGACCGGGGGTCAGACGAGGTTCCACTTCTGGTTGCTGCCGCCGCTGCAGGTGAACAGCTCCAGCGCGCTGCCGTTGCCGGTGGCCGCGCCGGTCACGTCCAGGCAGAGCCCGGACTGGACGCCGTTCACGGTGCCGTCGGCGTTCACCCGCCAGAGCTGGTTGGCGCCGCCGGTGCAGTCGAAGATCTCCACCTTGGTGCCGGGGGAGGTCTGGTTGTTGTAGGCGTCCAGGCACTTGGTGCCGCCGTAGACGGTCAGCTGGCCGGTCGGGGTCAGCGTCCACTGCTGGTTGGTGCCGCCGTTGCAGTCCCAGATGTCGGGGTTGGTGCCGTTGGCCTGGCTGGCCCACGGCAGGTCCACGCAGCGGCCCGAGCCGGCCCCGCGCAGCGCGCCGGTGCGGTTCCACTTCTGGTTGCCGCCGCCGCCGCAGGTCCACAGCTCCAGCGCGCTGCCGTTGCCGGTGGCCGCGCCGGTCACGTCCAGGCAGAGCCCGGACTGCAGACCGGTCAGCGTGCCGTCGGCGTTCAGCCGCCACTGCTGGTTGCTGCCGCCGGTGCAGTCGAAGATGTCGATCTTGGTGCCGGGGGCGGTCTGGTTGTTGTAGGCGTCCAGGCACTTGGCACCGCCGTAGACGGTCACCGTGCCGTTGCCGGTCACCGTCCACTGCTGGTTGCCGCCGCCGTTGCAGTCCCAGATGTCCGGGGTGGCGCCGTTGGCCTGGCTGGCGAACGGCACGTCCAGGCAGCGCCCGGAGGCGGCCCCGCGCAGCACGCCCGCGCTGGGGACGGTCGGCTGGGTGCACGGGGTCGCGGCCCCGCCCTGCACGTCGGTCGACTTCAGGTAGGCGAGCCGGTGGTTGTACCGGATCGGGTAGTACGTGTCGCAACCGGCGACCCGGGTGCGGTCGTTCATCGCGTCGCCGTTGATGTTCATCGCGTAGAAGAAGTCCGACTGGACCGGCGTGGCGCTCAGCGCGACGTAGGCCTGGCCGGCCGGGACGGTGGCGTTCAGCGGTGCCACGGTCTGCGCGCTGATGCCCTGGTAGGGCAGGTACGCGCTCGCCTCCGGGTAGCTGCGGCCGTACACCGGGATCGACGCGGCGCCCGCCTTCGGGGTGAGCAGCGGCTGGCCGGAGCGGTTGTCCGCGGTCGCGGTGGTCCCGCCGGGGTTGGAGAACCAGGCCTTCTGGCCGTCGTACCAGATCGCGGTCCAGTCGCCCTGGACGTCGGCGACCACGTAGCTGGTGCCCGCGACGGCCTTGTCGCTCCAGTCGGCCGCGTTCTGGGTGCCGCCGTTGATCAGCGCGGCGTTCGGGTCCGGCTGGGTGCGCAGGTAGACGAAGTTCTCCGGCCGGGCGGCGGTGTTGTTCACCGGCGGCTGGTTGGTCGCGTCGAAGGCCGGGGTGATGGTGACCTTGCCGCCGACCGACAGGGTGCCGCCGATGTCGGCCTTGAGCGGGGCGCCCAGCAGGTCCATGTAGTGCGACCAGTCCCAGAACGTGCCCGGGTCCCAGTGCATGCCGGCGACGTTCGCCTGCAGCGGGCCCGGCACGTCGTCGTGGCCGATGATGTGCTGGCGGTCCAGCGGGATGCCGAACCGGTTGGCGAGGTAGCCCACCAGGGTCGCGGAGGACTGGTACAGCTGCTCCGAGTACCAGGTCGGCCGGTCGGTCGGGAAGGCGTAGCCCTCGTGCTCGACGCCGATGCTGTGCATGTTGACGGTCTTGTTGCCCGCGTGCCAGGCGATGTGCTGGGTGTTCACCAGCTGGGTGACGTGACCGTCCGAGGAGCGCACGATGTAGTGCGCGCTGGCCTGGTTGCTCGGGTTCTGGAAGGCCGAGATCGAGCCGGAGAAGCCGCCCTCGGTGTCGTGGATGACGATGTACTGGATCTTGTCGCCGTCGTCCGGGCGGTTGGCCTTGGTGTAGTTGCCGTACGAGGTCGGGTCGCTCGCGTTGGTCAGCGCGTAGGCGGCGGGCTGGAAGTCGCAGCCGAGCGAGGCCGGGCACTCGATCGTGCCGTCCGGCACCGTGGTCGAGGCGGTCGGGGTGGCCAGCGCCGCGGCCCGGACGTTGATCCCGGGCGTGCCCTGCAGCTGGACCGCCTGGCCGCTGTCGGTCTGCCGGGCGGCGCCGTCGCGCAGGGTGCCGAACACCCGGTTGGCGAACGGGTTGGTGCCCTTGGCGTCCGAGGCGCCGCCGTACGTGACGACGGCCTGGTACCAGTCGGCCGGGTCGCCGGAGGCCGACTTGCCGGCCTGCTTCTGGTACTGCGCCAGCAGCGCGGCGCCGCCGCGGATGCTCTGCGCGGTGTCGTGCTTCAGGTCGTCGGCCGGACGGTGGATCAGGGCGGCCGCCGCGTCCAGGGTGTGGAGCTCCGGGCCGTCCTTGACTGTCTCCTTGGTGGGCGTGCCGGTGATCGGCCTGGGCGGCAGGTCGTCGCCGCGGCCCTCCAGGGTGTCGGGGCCCGGACCGGCGGCGATCGCCGCGCTGACCGCGGCGACGTCGACCTGGGTGAGGCCCATCACGTTGTAGTTGCCGGTGGTGCTCGGCTGGCCGCCGTGGGAGTCCCAGCGGGTCTCCTGGTAGGAGAGGGCCATGAGCAGGTTGGCCGGGACGTGGAACTCCTCCGCGGCCGCGGCGAACTGCTGCTGCAGCGACCCGGCGGCCGGCGAGGCGGCGCCGGTGGGGGCCGCTCCGAAGGCCGAGCCGGCGGCCAGGGCCAGCGCGCCGGCCGAGGCGGCGACGAGGGTGCTGAGGTGGCGCACGCCACGCGATCTGCGCGTGCGGACGCTCCCTCCGGGATTGGTTGTCATGCAGTCTCCCCCCGCTTTTCGAGTGATTTTCCGAACATCTGCGGGCGGTCGAGACGTTAACATCCGGCCACGATCCATCAGCTGCTGGGACCCCGGCCCGGCGTGTTCCGACCTGCGCACTCCTGACGGCGGCTCAGCCCGCGGAGGGGCCCGTCCGAGAGCCCGTCCGAGGGCCTGTCCGAGAGCCCGTCAGGGCGGCGGAAACGAAGAATGCCCCCGAAGCTTCGCTTCGAGGGCATCGTTCCTGCTGTACTCGGTGGCCAGGGCCGGGGTCGAACCGGCGACCTTCCGCTTTCAGGCGATGGCCTGGGCCCCGGGTGGGCAGTTGGGGTGAGCCCCGGTCGGGTGACGGACGTCACCTTTGGCCGTCAGCGTACGCCGGCGTGCGTGGCTGTTGGCGTACGGGGTGGCGTACGCCAACGAGCGCGTGAGTGCCCCAGGTGGCATCGAGGGCACTCTCGGTCCACCGGATATCTGTTACGTAGAGATCGCCACCAGCCACCATGTAGAACAGCTCGCCCCATGGCTTGCCTCGATCAGCCCCGATCCGTTGGATCGGGGCGCGACGGTCGTCGTCATCGATGGCGTATGGGCCGAGGCGAGACACATACCCGTGGGGCTCAACCTCAAGGCGGGACAAGAGATCATCAAGTGCTGCCTGCGCCTGTCCGATCGCTCGCCGCTTCTCTGCGACCATGTCCTCTTCGAGGAAACGAGTGGCCTTTTTCGGATCAGGCAACAGCAGCGGCCTTGCGCTCAAGGGCGCGCCGACGGCGTTCTGCGACCTTGGGGTCACGCAAGCCTTCCGCGTATCCCCACCACGCGACGATGACCTCTTCGTAGTCTTCCGAGGTCAGGAGCTCCTGGACGAAGCCTTCACGCTTGTTCTCAGGAAGCGCCGCCAAGATGGCGCGAGGGGTTCGAGGGATGGGCGCGGTGGCGACGGGACGATCGTGCAGGACGGTCATCAGGCACTCCTCCCACTCTCAACGGAGAACCAACGTACTCCGTAACAGGGCAGCCGAACACCTTATGCCCAGAAAATGAGTCGATACCGTCACACGGGCGGCTGAGAGTGCTATAGACAAGTACGGCACGAGAGACAAGCTGACTGAGGCCACTCAGCGGCAGTTGCTCACTGTAATCGGCGCACGGCTCCCGTGTTACGCTTCGTCGCTACGCTTGACCTACGGTCACGAAGCGTAACACGGGAGCCAAGGCCACGGTGCCAGCTTGAGCACTGGTGACCAGCGCCTGCTGGCTTAAGGCCCAGAACTTGCCGACACCCACTGGCCGCGCTCAGTCCAGGGCGTTCGCGCGTCCGGCCAGCCCCTGCAACTCGGCGGGGGCGCCTCGCCCGGCGACCAGGGCCAGCTCTCGAATCGTCGCGCGAGCGGCCGTGTGAGTCCGCACCGTCTCAGGTGCCAGCTCTTCGGCGCGGAGGAGGCAGTCCAGCGCTTCGCCGAGATGACGACGCTGGGCATGGGCTCGGCCGAGGTCCATCAACAGACGGGCTCGCCTCTCTGGCGAAAGGCCGGCCGCGTCGATCCGCTGGCCGATGTCCAGAGCCTCTCCCGCGTCGCCCAGGTCCACCGCAGTCGAGACTGCCTGGATCTCCACATTGGTGGGGCCAAACTCCAGGTTGAAGTCGTTCCGGTCCTCACCGAGCCGTGCAGCCACCTCCCGGGCCTTCTGCAGGGCCGCGCGAGCTTCCTCCCGTCGACCGCTCCGGGCATGAACCAGCGCCAGCACCAGGTAGAGCGAGCCCAGGACTGACAGGGCTTCGGGCTCGGCAGTCTTTTGCGCGGTGTACCGGCTCAGCGCGTTGACGGCGCTCTCGGCCGCGTGTTCGGCCTGGTCCAGGTGCTTCAACCGTACGAAGGCTTGCGCAAGCCGGAAGATGCCCGCGAACACGATGAGCGGCTGGGTCGACTGCTCGGCAGCGCGGATCGAGCGGTCGGCGGCCACCCAGGCGGCATCCGCTTCGTCTTGGCGCACAAAGGCAGCGGCCAGCGCCTGGTAAGCCTGGCTTAGCAGACCCTGAATCTCCGGCCGGACGGAAGCTTCGGCTGTCCGAGAGGCTCGTTCCAGACGCGGCAGTAGGCGACCGAGTTCTGTGCTGAGCTCGGCGAACCGAGCCGCATGGGTCAGAGTCCAGACCTGGTCGACCGCTGCTGTGAGCTCAGCGACCGGGGGAGTGGTGGCCTCCGAGGTGAGCCCCAGCACCGCATCCAGGGCGGGGTGCCCCGAGATGAGAAGGCGGGCTTGATCAAGGTCGTTCGGCTCCTCCTCAGCGGGCGGGGCCACAGGCGCCGGCGCTGGCGCTGGCGCATCCGGCCGCAGCGCCTGGATGGACACGCCGAGCCCATCGGCGAGCAACTGCAGCACGTCTAGCCGGACCACAGGCTGCACGCCGCGCTCGACCTGGGAGACCCAGCTAGCGGTTCGCTCGATCCGGGCGGCCAGCTGGTCCTGCTTGAGCCCGCGTTCCTTGCGGAGCTGAGCCACACGGGCGCCGAACGCCCGGCGTTCGTCGGGTGTCACTGGGTACCCCCGAGACCGCTGGTGCCCTTGCCCGCCACCTCGTCCAGGAACGTCACCTCGAATGAGCTGAGGTACTGAGCACGCTCCGCCAGGAACCGCCGGACGTGCGGCTGCTCCTCGTGCCGCTCGAAGGCGGCCCGGTCCGCGTACAGCTCGTAGAAGACCCGGACCGTCGGCTCATCCGGCACGGTGTGGTTGGCGTACACCAGCGTCCCCGGCTCCAGCGTGCGGATGCCTTCCAGGGTCTCAGCGGCCAGCTGGTCGAACGCCGCGGCTGCTTCCTCGTCGTGCGTGGTGAAGCGGACTACTAGGCCGAATCCCATGGTCACAGCTCCTCTGTCGGGTGTGCTCACAGTCTCCCATGGTCGCAGCATCTCTGCGACTCGCAGAAGTTCTTGACTCGCAGAATCTCTGCGACTAACTTCAGAGATGTCGCCAGCGGCGGAAGGTCGCTGGAAGGTGGCCCTTCTTTGGGCTGCTCTGACCTGCACGAATGCGCTCGTGAATGGACGGCTAGCCGTACCCAGAGCGAAGGGGCCCGGGACAGATCGGGCCGAGGTAACCCGCACCTTGGCAGCGGGATGGCACGAGATCGAAAGATCAGGCCGCCCGCGCCTACCAAATGAGGGCGGCCACTGCGGGCCGACGCTGTGACACACGGCGACGGTTCGCGTGTAACGAGTGACTTTGAGCCCCGATCCGCCCCCGCCGTGGGCGGTGGGTCGGGGTGCATGGCTGCTCGTGACGTGACGAGTGGTCAGGGCCCGAGGGCGGGGCCGTCGCGCATTCCTTGGCCGGGCGCGCGACGGGCCCCTTCGGACCGACCTACGACAGCAGAAGAGGTAGACCCATGAAGTCGATTGTTGCAGGCCAGCACGCGGTAACGCGGCTGGAGTTCGCCGAGCTGGCGTTCGGCGTGGACCTGGAGTTGTTCGCCGGCAAAGCCGGTGAGACGGCCCAGGAGTGGGCGGCGCGTACGGATGCGGCCCGGGACATCTGGGCCGAGCTGGCCGAGCAGGACCCCGAGGCGGCGGCGTTCGCGGCCGACCTGATGAAGCTGGCCGCGGTGCCGCTGCGGCGCCGGCGGGCGGGTGGACGGCCGCAGTGGTCGGCGGTGGCGGCGTGAGCGCCCACCGGGGTGGGCGGGATGTACACCGGGTGCCCACCGAGGTGCCCACCCCCGCCCAGGTTCGGCGTACCTCGCTGGTGATCAGCACCGGAACCTGGCTGGTGACCGGTGCGGTGGTCATCGTGTCGATGTCCACCGCTGCCCCCTTCATCGCCCACCACTCCCCAGGCTGGGGAACCGGCCCGGTGATGGCCCTGGCCGCGGACGGCTGCTTCATCCTGAGCCTGCAGGCGGACAGCACGCTCGCCCGCTACGGGGTGAGTGGCGGGCGGTGGCCGGCGGCGTTTCGGTGGGTGACCGGGCTGGCCACGGTGTGGCTGAACATCGGGGCGTCCGCGCTGGCGAAAGACGTGGTCGGCGTGGTGGTGCACCTGATTCCGCCGCTGCTTTTGCTGCTGGTGGCCGAGGCCGGTCCGGCCTACCGGCGGGCCTTGGCCCACCTGACGCAGACCGCCGCCCGCCAGGCCGCGGAACCGGTCGGGCAGCCGGTGACCCCCTGGGTGCCCACCACTGCCCACCCGGCGCCCACCCAGGTGCCCACCGCGCCGGAACCGGCCGCGCCGACCTGGCTCGGACAGCCGGATCCGAGCCCCGCCGGGCCGGTCCCGGTCCCCCTCGCGGAGGGGGTGGGCACCCTGGCGCCCACCGCACTGCCCACTCTCGTGGCTGAGGTGCCCACCACGGCGCCGGTCGCCCCGCCGACCGCGTCCGGCAGCGGCGTTCCGGAGTCCCCGGCGCCCACCGCAGCGGCGTTGCTGCCCACCGAGGTGCCCGCCGGTGAGCACCCGCTGCCCACCCCCGCCCCAGAGCCGCCCACCGCTGAGGACGCGGCGCCGGAGGACGACGTGCCGGCGGTGGTCTTGAGCACGGAGGAGGCCGCGCGGGTGATCGAGGAGGGCTGGCGTCTGGGGTGGAGCCAGCGCGAGACCGCCCGCCGGGCCCAGCGCGCGCCGTCCTACGTCGGCCGGGTCTACAAGCAGCTCGACCAGCAGCACCCGAACCGGCTGCACGCCCTGCCGGCGGACGAGGAGGACGCGTCGTGACCGCCCAGACCGCCGCTGACCAGATCAACGCCGCCGGGGCGGCGATGGCCCTGCTGACCCGGCACTCGGGCCTGCCCGCCCCGACACTGGACCTGGCGCTCATGTACTCGCCCGAAGACGACCGGGAGGTGTGGGGGCTGCGGCTGGGGATCCACTGGGGTCTGTCCGGCTTCGAGAAGTGGCGCCAGGCCCTGGACATCGACCCGGACACCATCGCCGACCGCACGTCCGGCCAGCTCTACACCCTGCGAGCTGAGACCCGCTTCGCCGGGGTTCGGGTGGAGCTGACCGGCTTCCACACGCTGCCCGACGACGACACGAGCACTGAGCAGTGAGCCGCGGCCAGTTCTGGGACCCGACCGGGGCCCGGCACGGCGGCATGCCGACCTACCCGCGCAAGCTGGCCCCCGAGGGACTGCTGACGCGCCGCCAACTGCGCGCCCGAGGCTTGCGGCCGGGCGGGCAGGACGTTGCCGCCCAGGTCGGCTGGCGTTCCCGGTTGAGCCGGGGCGAGCCGATGTTCGCGTTCCTGTACCGGCTGGACCTGGCCAAGCCAGTCGGGCCGATGACCGAGCGCAAGCGGGCCGCGCTGGCCGCGGCGAACCGCGCCCGGCGCACCTGCCCGCAGTGCGGACGCGACGCCGGATACGTCCTGCCCGTCTCGGTCGGCACCTGCGTGCCGTGCGCGGACGGGTGGACCGCCGCCGACTTCGAACCCTTCAACTTCGCTGCCTGAAAGGGCGGGCTCACCATGACCGAGCACCACGACACGCCGACCCCGGCTGTCCTGCTGGCCACCGCTCTCGGCCTGGCCGACGCCGCCGAGAAGGGCATCACCATCGCCCGCACGATCGCCAGCCCCGACCACGCCGCGAAGTGCCTGGCCATCGCCCAGGCCCGCACCAACCTGGCCGCCGTCTTCGCCGACCTGGCCCGCACCGCCGCCCTGATCGGGCCGGCCATGAACGGCTGACCCTCCCCCTTCCTCGCAAATCCGGCATTTCCCCCGTGATCGGAGTACCGCAGTGCGTTCCCGTTCCACGATTCAGATACCGCGTCAGCGCGGTCGGCGCCGTCCGGGGCCGGTCGCGCAGGTGATCGACCTCGGTCGGGGCACTGCCCCGGTCGTGGTGGTCGCCCCTTACCGGCCCACGTTGGGCCGTCAGGTGGCTGCCGCCACTGCCCGGGGCCTGTGGCGCACCCGCGCCGCGATGGCCCCCAGCTGGGCGGCGGTTGGCCTGTACGTCTCCACCGCCGCACTCGGCGCCGCACTGCCGCTGGCCTGGGCGCCCCTGGGCACGCTGGCCGTGCTGGTGCCGGCCGGGTGGGCGGTGGCGCTGCGGCGCCCGGCCCTGGCCCACCAGCGCAAGCGGCTCCGCAAGGCGCGGCCCCTGGTGGCCGCCGGCTGCGGGGTGCTCGCGTGGATGGCCGGGGTCTGTGCCTTCGGTCCGGCCAGTGCGCCGCTGGCGGTGGCCTGGCTGGTCGGCACCGCGACCGGCCAGGCCATGTGGCTGCACCGCCGCCACCAGCACCGCCAGCTGGCCGCCGTCCCGCTCACCCAGCCCGCCGCGCCCGAGGACGCGGTCCCGGCGGCTTCGTCTGCCCTGCCCGTCCAGGACTGAACTCCCCTAAGGAGAAGCACAGATGAGCACTCCGACGAACAACGGCCGGCAGTGGTCCAACGGGACCGACAGCGCGGGCCGTCAGCAGCAGACCCGCCAGAACGGCGCCAACTCCGGCGCGGGCGGCGGGAACAACTACTACTTCCAGTACACCCGCTCCACCAGTCGGGTGCGCGGCACCGGCCAGGGCAACAGCGGTCCCATCGGCGGCCAGCGCACGGGCGCCGGGTCGGCCGGCGGGTCGGGCGGTATCGGCCACGGCGGCGGTCAGGGCGCGGGCGGCGGGAACACCTACTCGCCGCTGGCGGACCCGGAGTTCTTCACCAACGCGGACGTGCGCAACTACTGCGAGCAGGGCCGCTCCATCCTGGTGCAGGTGTCGTTCCAGCTGGCCATGGCGCACGAGCTGCTCGCGGCCGTACTCAAGGAGGTCCCCGACCCGCAGGGGCACGCGTTCGGGTCGCAGATGCGGGCCCGGCGGGTGGCGAAGAACTTGAAGAAGGCCGCCGACGACGCGAAGGACTGCGCGGCGAACATCGCCCGCACCTACGCCGCGTTCCAGCGCGAGTACGACCCCGAGCTGTCCCGCGTGGCGAACCGCGGGCAGGCCCCGCGCCGCCGGTTCGACTTCAACGGCTGACAGCCCTTTCCCCGGCCAGGGGCGGGGCGCGCCGCACCCGCCCCGGCGCCGGCCGGTTGGGCTGCGGTGGCGTTCCCCACCTCTGGCCGGGCCCCTCCCCTTCCACTCTTGGCTTCCCTGGGAGGTAGCCCCGTGTCCCGTCACCAGCAGATGCCGGTCCGGATCGACTCCGGGAACGGCACTCAGCTCCTGCTCGACCCCAACCAGCACGCCGGCGGTGTCGGCGAGTACCTGCTGCACCGCGCCAAGCCCTACCTGCCGCCGTGGCTGCTCGCCGGCGGGACCGGGCTGCTGTCCCTGCCCGCCCACTGGATGTGGTCCGGCTCAGCCGCCGCGTCCGCCGGCCTGACCCTGGCCTCGGTCGGCCTGACCGCCGCCACCTGGTGGGCGGGCAAGCCCACCAGCCAGCAGCGCCGCCTGCACTCGGCCATCACCGTTGCCGCCTCCACCGCCTGGTTCACCGCCGCGGCGCTGGCCGGACCGTGGGCCGGCCCGCTGCCGAGCCTGTACCTGATCGGCGCCCCCACCCTGGCCGCCACGTGGAACATCCGCCAGCTGCTGCGAGTCAACCCCGAAGGCACCGGCGGCAGTGAGGACAAGGGGCTGCTGGAGAAGGTCGGCCTGGCCAAGACCCTGGTCAGCTCGGCCGCGGTCCAGCCGAACAAGGCGACGTTCGATCTGCAGCTTCCCCCGGGCGAGTTGACCCCGGACGACGTGTCGAAGGCGATGCCGAAGCTGGCCGGGGCACTGCGGGTCGCCAAGAATGCGGTCCGGGTCCTGCCCGATGCGGACGACTCGTCCCGAGTGCAGCTGACCGTGGTGCCGAACGACCTGCTCAAGGCGGGTGTCCCGTACCAGGGCCCGTCGTACCCGGGCGGGTCGATTGCTGACCCGGTGCACCTGGGGATCTACGAGGACGGCGCGCACATGGCGATGTTCTTCCCCGGCGACCCGGACGCGGGCCGCAACGCGATGCACCTGCTCATCATGGGGATGACCGGCTCGGGCAAGTCCGAGGGCGGCCTGACCGCCCTGACCGAGGCCATCACCCGCCGCGACGTGATCGTGTGGGCCTCTGACCCGGCCAAGGCCGAGCAGACGCTGGGGCCGCTGCTGCCCGCGATCGACTGGGCCGCGCTCACCATGGACGACACCCGCGCCATGATCACCGCGCTCAAGGCGGTCATCCCGGCCCGAACGTCGTGGCTGGCCAAGTACGGCTACAAGCAGTGGGAACCGGGGTGCGCCGAGACGCAGGCGGACGGGTCCCCGGGCATGCCGTACCTGCTCGCCTGGTTCGAGGAGGCCGCCAAGACCATCCGCGAGACCGACGACGACGTGTTCACCGGCATCGCCCAGGAAGCCCGCTCCGCCGGTATCACCCTGGTGGTCTCGCTGCAGCGCGCGTCCGGGTCGCAGATCAGCACCGACACCCGTGCCTCCCTCGGTTCGTCCTGGGTGTTCGGGCTCCGGGACGACCGGGACGCCACGTTCGCGCTCCCCGATGAGGCCCTGGACGCGGGGGCCGCGCCGCAGACGTGGCGGGACAAGAAGCCCGGCTACTCCTACCTGGTGGCCAACGGCATCCCCGAGACGTTCTGGGCCACCCCCGGCCGGGCGTACCTGACCCCGGTGGACGCCATGACCTGGGCCGTCGTCAACTTCGCCGGTATCCGGGCCGTCTGCGACCCGGTGACCGCGAAGGCTGCCGCGACTGCGGCCGGCCCCGCCTTCACTGACCGCACCCGCTACCCCCTGCCCAACCTGCCCGCCGGCGGTGGCCAGGACGACGTCAGCGTCTACCAGGACCAGGAGGAAGCGGTGCACTACGACTACGACCCCAGCGGCGGCGCGGACGACGAGACGGACGGGTGGATCGACCCGGAGGAGGAACTGCCCCCGGTCGAACAGGTGGTGCAGATCGCTCCGCCGGAGATCCCGCCGCGCAGCAAGCCGAGCAAGGCCGAGGCCCAGCAGATCATGGCCGAGCTGCTGGACGACTTCGAGGCCCAGGGCTTCACCCACGTGGCCCCGGCCGACTTCATGGAGTACTGCGACCGGTTCCACCGGTCCCGGGGCTGGGTCTCCGGCGAGGTGGCCGCGATGGTCGCCACCGGTCGCCTGCGGGAGACCAGCGAGACCGGCCGGTACGAGATCGTCCCCCAGGACCGCCGGGCGGCCTGACGCTCCTGACGGCTCTGACGCGTCAGACGCCTCTGACGCCGATCGGCCCCATTTCCCCAGGTAACGCGTATGCGCGAGGCCCGTCGGAGGCGTCTGACGGGCCGACCTGACGCCCCTGACGCACCCTCCCGAAACCTGTCTGACGACCCGCCACCGCGCCCGGGACACCGCGTCCTGGGCGCCGAAAGGGCTGCCGCCGTGATCCTCACCGCCTCCTCCGCGCTCGTCTTCGCCGTGATCGCCTTCCTGATCGTCCGCTCCGGACGCGTCACCGTGCTGCCCGCCGCCGGGCTGTGGCTGTCCGGCTTCACCGTCGCCGGAACCGGCCTGTCCAGCCCGATCAACCACCTGCTGGCCGCCGCCTTCACTGCCATCGCCCACATCCACTGACCACCGAACGGAGCCCGCCGTGCACCAGCCCCACCAGCCCGCCCCGCCGGTCATCGGCTACACCGCCGACGGGCAGCCCTTCTACCTCACCCAACCCACCACCTACACGGCCCCGCTGGTCTCCTACCAGCCCGCCCCGCACCCGGTCCTGGTCCAGCCCGGACCGCCCTACCTGCCCAGCCAGCCGCTCAACATGCCGCCCGCTCGGGACCCGTGGCCCGCCCGCCTGGCCGCCGGCGGTGTCGGCATTGGCGCGGCCGGGGTGGGGCTCGGCTTCCTGCTGCAGACGCTGGCCGCCGCCACGACCGGACTCGGGCTGCTCGCGGCCGTCCTGGCCCTGGCCTGGCTCCTCAAGTCCAACCACAGCGGCGGCGGGCGGGGCGCGGTGAACGTCAGCGTCAACGTCTCCAACCGCAACCGCTGAGTGCTGTACGGCGGTTGCCCGATCCACCCACCCCCGCTGCGGGTGGGTGGTGAGGGGAGCTGGACCGTCCAGCCCGGAGGGAGCCCGCACCATGACCACCAGCACCAGCGCCTCCTACCGCGGCCTGGCCGTGGAGGAGTGGAACACCGAGGACGAGACGCTCGCGCTCGTCCTGCCCGGCCACGTCCCGTCCCGCGTAGCGCTGGCCGCCGTCAGCCGCCACGTGCGGACCATGTGGGGCCGGGACCTGCCGGTTACGCCCCGTCCGCCCGAGCACGTGCACGTGCGGCTGGTCGCCTGCTCGGACCCCGAGTGCGAGTGCGCTGACGGCTGGGAGCACTACCCGCAGGTCTTCGAGCGCCCCGAGCCCGGCAGCCACCCGGCCACCGTGATCCCGCTGCTCGGCCTGGGCAGCTGGGAGCAGTGGAACGCCGTCGCGTAGTAGGCGGCCGTGGCGCTCCTCGACTGGCGCGACGCCAAGCACTTCGACCCGTACCGGGACCTGCCGTGCCGCTGGTGCGGCAAGCCCACCCCGCTGCGCGACGAGCAGCGCCGCCCCTCCCACAAGGTCTGCGCCGAGCAGCACCTGACCGACCAACAGCCCAGCACCCCGGACATCTCCGGGCTGCTCGCACTGCCCACTCCCTCTGCTTCCGAGGAGGAGGTGCCCTTGTACTCCAAAGAGTGGCACCGCATCACCGCCGTGGCCCTGTCCGCGCTCAGCCACGGGATGCCGGTGTTCCCGCTCGGCCGCACCAAGCGGCCGGCCATCCCCAGCCCACACCCCGACAACCGCACCTGCCGGGGAGAGTGCGGCCGGTTCGGGCACGGCGTCCACGACGCCACCACCGACCCCACCACGCTGCAGGCCCTGTTCGAGGCGGCCCCCTGGGCCACCGCCTACGGCATCGCCTGCGGCCAGGAACCCCACCACCTGGTGGGCATCGACCTGGACGTGAAGCATGGCCAGGACGGGCCCGCCAACTTCCGGGCCCTGGCCGAGCAGCACGGGTTCGAGATCCCGCCCACCACGACCGTGGCCACCCCTTCCGGCGGCTGGCACCTGTGGTTCACCGCCCCGCCCGGCACCCGCATCCCCAACTCACAGAGCAAGCTCGGCCCGGGGATCGACGTGCGCGGCACCGCCGGCCTGCTGGTCGGACCCGGCTCACGCACCACCGCGGGGGAGTACCGGTTCGCCCCCGGCAGCGACCCGCACACCATCACCCCGCTGCCCGCACCACTGCTGGCCCTGCTCACCGCCGGGCCTCGGACGGTCACCACGGTGGCCCTGCCGGACCCGGCCGTGCTTCGTGAGCGGGTCCGGGCCCAGGGGGCCTACAACGACGCGGTGCTGACCCGCGAGGGGGACAAGATCCGGGCCCAGAAGCAGCCCGGCCGCAAGACCCGCCTGTGGTCCTGCTCGGCCACCGTCGGGCGCCACGTGGCCGCCGGCACCCTCGCCGAGTCCGTGGCGTTCGAGGCGCTCATGAGTGCGGGCCTGTCCACCGGGTTGGACGCGCGCACCTGCGAGCGCACCATCCGCTCCGGGTTCGCCCGCGCCGCCCACTGACCACCTGGCCCTGATCACCTACGTGGCCCGATGTGGGGGCGGAAACAGCGCTTTTCCCGCCCCCGCGTCACCCCTGCCCTGCTCGCACGGCCCGGCCCGGCCCGCGCCCCGCCTTGCCCCCCTGCCCCGCCGCACCGAAGGAGTACCTGTGCCCGTTCCCCGGCCCCAGCCCAGCCCCGACCAGAGCGCCCCGGCGACGGTGACCAGCCTGTTCGGCGACGAGGAGTGGACCGCCCTGGTGCCCCCGACCGACCCGGCCACCGCGTGGGACGCACCCATCCCGCTCGACTCCTCCGCCACCCTTCCGACCTTCCCGACCGAGGCCCTGCCCAACTGGGTCCGCCGGCAAGTCGAGGCGGTGGCCGAGTTCACCCAAACCCCGCCCGACATGGCCGCCACCATGGCACTGGCCGCGCTCGCCACCGCCGCCGGCGGCCGCGTCCACGCCGAGATCCGCCCCGGCTGGCGCGAGCAGACCAACCTCTACCTGGTGTGCGCGATGCCGCCCGCCAGCCGCAAGTCCGACGTCTTCGCCGCCATGACCGATCCGGTCTACCGGATCGAGGACGACATGAAGGCCGCCGCCCGCAGCCGCATCATCGAGGCCCAGGCCGCCAAAGACGCCGCCGAGGCCGAGGTCGACGCTCTCATGGCCCGTGCCCGAAAGCCCGGGGAGAACATCGACCGCACCGCCATCGCGATCGAGATTGCCTCCGCACGGATGCTCGCCGAGGAGATCAAAGTCCCGCCGATCCCGCGGCTGACCGTCTCCGACGACATCACGCCCGAGTCGCTCACCCAGCAGTTGTCCGTGCACCGCTGCCTGGCCGCGCTCTCCCCCGAAGGTGACCTGTTTGACGTCATCGCTGGCCGGTACAGCAGCAAGCCCAACCTCGGCGTGTTCCTCAAGGGCCACAAGGGCGAGCGCCTGCAGCCCGACCGGATCAGCCGCGAACAGTCCACCGTCGACAAGCCCGCCCTCACCATCGGCGTCACCCCCCAGCCCGCCGTCCTGCAGGACCTCGGTTCTGTCCCTGGCGCGCGGGACCGCGGGCTGCTGGCCCGCTTCCTGTACGCGCTGCCGCCCTCCAACCTCGGCTACCGCCGCACCCGCACCGCCCCCATCCCCGAAGCCGTCGCCAACACCTACGAGAGCCGCCTGTCCCTGCTGGTGCACACCCTGACCGCCCTGCCCGAACCCGTCACCGTCCCGCTCACCCCGGCCGCCGACCTCGAAGTCGAGAAGCTGCAGGACCGGCTCGAACTGCAGCTGCGCCCCGAACAGCCGCTGTCCCACATCAAGGAGTGGGCCGGGAAGCTGGTCGGCCACACCGTGCGCATCGCCGCCCTCCTCCACCTGGCCGACCGGGTATCCACAGACTGGGGACAACCCGTCGAGGCGGACGCGGTCACCCGCGCGGCGAAGATCGCCGACTACTACACCGCCCACACCCTGGCGGTCTTCGACCTCATCGCCGCCGACCCGGCCACCGACGACGCACAGGCCATCCTCGACTGGCTGCGCCGCCCCAAGCAGGACGGCACCCACCGCCAGCAGATCAAGGCATACGACGCGGTCGCCTGCTCCCGACGGTTCAAGAAGGTCGCCGACGTCGAACCCGCCCTGCGCCTGCTCGAACAGCACGGCTACCTGCGCAACCAGACCACCACCTCCGCCGGCCGCGGCCGCCAAGCCTCCCCGACCTTCCACGTCCACCCCCAGCTCAACGACACCCCGGCACAGCCGACTGCCCCCTGAACCGTCAGGGATGTCAGGACAAATCCCTGACCAGCACAAACAGCCCCTGACTACACGTCAGGAGATGTCAGGGATGTCAGGAGAACTCGCCTTTCTCCTGACATCCCTGACAATCCCTGACGCCAGGTCAGGAGCCAAAACCCCAGGTCAGCGATTTCTCCTGACATCCCTGACGCTTTCACCCCTCCCAGTAGCGTCAGGAAGGACCAGCGTGGCCACCGCCACCCCCCAAGCCCTGACCGTCCCCGAGGTCATGGCCGCCCTCCGCATGAGCCGCAGCAAGGTCTACGACCTCCTGCGGTCCGGAACGATCCCCAGCTTTCGAGAAGGCCGCCTCCGGCGCATCGACGCCGAAGACCTCGCCACCTACCTCCATACCCGGAATAGGAGCTACACCCCTTGACCAAGCGCGCCAACGGCGACGGAAGCATCACCCGCATGAAGAACCGGGACCTCTACCACGGCCGGGTCTACGTGACCACGACCTCTGGCCAGATCAAGCGGGTCTCGGTCTACGGCAAGACGCGCGACGAGGTGCGCGAGAAGATGACGGCCCTTCAAGCTCAGGAGGACCAGGGGATCCCGACCCCCGATACGAACATGAAGATCGCCGACTACCTGGCCTACTGGCTGGTGGCGGTGGTGAGGGTCAACCGCCGGCCGAAGACCTACCAGGGCTACGAGAGCGTGGTCCGGGTCCACCTGGTCCCGGGCCTGGGTAACCGGAAGCTGAGGACGCTCAAGGCCACCGACGTTCGGAAGTGGCTGGCTCAGGTCGCC
Source organism: Kitasatospora sp. NPDC058965 (assembly GCF_042741245.1). Lineage (NCBI taxonomy): Bacteria > Bacillati > Actinomycetota > Actinomycetes > Kitasatosporales > Streptomycetaceae > Kitasatospora > Kitasatospora sp. NPDC058965. Next base: position 5,082 of record NZ_JBHYKG010000071.1, on the reverse strand, counting down.
AGCACCTGCCAGTGCTGCGTGAACAAGGTAGACCAGGAGCGGCCGGAGCCGCGGTGCTGCGCGGTGGGGGAGTGCTGCGAGGACCGGCTGTCCCGGCGCATGGTCCAGTGGATCCATGCGGTCCTCAGGAACGCCCTGGAGAACGCCGTGCGGGAGGAGCTGATCCTCCGGAACGTGGCCAAGCTGGTCCAGGTCCCCACGCCCGACTACAGCGCCGGGAAGGGGCTCACGGTGCCCCAGGCTCGTCTGCTCCTCCGGGAGGCCGGGAAGGACCGGCTGCACGCCCTCTACGTGCTGGCCCTGGCCATGGGGATGCGCCGGGGCGAGTTGCTCGGGCTGCACTGGTCCGCGATCGACCTGGAGCGCGGGACCCTGATCGTGGCGAGCAACCTGCAGCGGGTGGACGGCTCCCTGCAGCTTGGCCCGACCAAGACCGCGTCTTCGCTCCGGACGCTCCCGCTGCCGCCGCTGGTGCTGGTTGCCCTGAGGGAGCACCAGGAGCGTCAGGCTCAGGAGCGGGTGGCGGCCGGCGAGCGGTGGAAGGACTCGGGTCTGGTCTTCACCAGCCGGGTGGGTACCCCGATCGAGCCGGACAACCTCCGACGAAGCTGGTACCCGCTCCGGGAGCGGCTCGGCCTGACTCTCCGATTCCATGATCTTCGCCACACCTGCGTGACCCTGCTGCTGGACCTCGGGGTCCCGCCGCACATCGTCCGTCAGATCGCCGGCCACAGCGACATCGGGGTGACGATGAAGGTCTATGCCCACGCTTCGCTGGACGAGCAGCGGAAGGCCCTCGGATCACTGAGCGAGACGCTCGGCTGAGCCATCGGCGTACCGGTTGGTGTACCGGGCAACAAGAAAGCCCCTGACGGATGCTCCGTCGGGGGCTTTTTGCATTTCAGACTGGGTGGCCAGGGCCGGGGTCGAACCGGCGACCTTCCGCTTTTCAGGCGGACGCTCGTACCAACTGAGCTACCTGGCCGCATCCCTTGCGGGACGAGCGATCCTGACGGGACTTGAACCCGCGACCTCCACCTTGACAGGGTGGCGAGCTAACCAACTGCTCCACAGGACCTTGCTTCGGAACCTTGCGGCTCCGACTGTACTACGTGCCCCCAACGGGATTCGAACCCGTGCTACCGCCTTGAAAGGGCAGCGTCCTGGGCCACTAGACGATGAGGGCGCTTGTAGCCCGCCCGGCTGATCTCCAGCGGTCGGGGACGTTGAGAAGCATATGGGATGCGGACGGGATCGCCAAAACGGTTTGGGCCGAGCGGGCTCACGACCAGCCGAGTTCGTGCAGTTCCTCGTCGTCGAAGCCGAAGTGGTGGGCCACTTCGTGGATCACCGTGGTGCGGACCTCGGCCACCGCCTGCTCCTCGGTCCGGCACATCCGCAGGGTCGGACCGCGGTAGACGATGATCCGGTCCGGCAGCACCCCGGCGTACCACTCGCCGCGCTCGGTGAGCGGGGTTCCCTCGTACAGGCCGAGCAGGTCGGGGGTGGCGGGGTCGGGCTCGTCCTCCACGAAGACCGCCACGTTGTCCATCATCGCGGCCAGCTGCGGGGGGATCTGGTCGAGGGCGTCGCTCACCAGCGACTCGAAGGCGTCCCGGCTCATCTCCACGGACCCATTCTCGCCGCGGCGGGTGAGGGTGCGCCAGGCAATCGCGCGCACGGCCGTGTCCCCGGAGCCGGTGGCGGCGTTGGGCAGCGGAAGAGCCGCCGGTCGGCGCGGCGGGGTGGGGCGAGGCGGAAAGAGGCAGCGCGGATGGTTCCGGCGGGTGCGAACGGGCGGGCGAACGGGCGGGCGGTCGGTCGGGTGGCGTCCGGGGTGGCTGCCCGGGTGCGGCCGACCCGGCGCGGGTCGGTGGCGGCGCGGGTGCGCGAGGCCCGCCGGGCGCGGGCGGCGCGGGGGGCGGTGTTCCGCTCGGTGGCGGTGCGCACCGCGGTGCTGGCGCTGGCCGGGCTGAGCGCGGCCGGGTGCATGGAGGTCGGCGCGGACACCGGGCAGCAGCCGGTGGGCCGCGCCTCCGGGACGGCCAGCCCGAGCGGGCACAGCCCGGTCGGCCCGGCGGGCGGGTCGGGTCGCGGGCACAGCTCCGAGCGGGTCGGTGCCGGGCGGTCCGAGGGGGCGTCAGGAACCGCCGGCGCGGCGCAGGCCGGGCAGGTCGCGCCGGTGAACGACCCGAGCCCGGGGGCGTCCCCGGCGCTCGCGCTGCCCGGCGCGGTGGTGGCGGTGCCCGGCCGGCCGGTCGAGCAGACCCCGCCGGTCAGCAGCGGCGGCCGCGGGCCGAGCGCCGCGCCGTCCGCGGGCGGCGGCAACGGCTCCGCCGTCCCGACCGCCGTGCCCACCCCGGAGCCGAGCGCCTCGGCGGAGCCCACCGGCGGCGGGCACCCGACCCCCACCCCGGCCGGGTCCGCCACCGCCGCGCCGACCCTCGTCGGAGGCGGTGCCAGCGCCCCCGGTTCTGCCCCGCACTAGTGGTTCCTGCCTCGGAATAGGGCGGTCAGCCAGCAGGTTTGCCTGCCAAGTGATGGCTCGGCTATGGTGGTAGATCGTTCGTTTGATCCATTTGACTGGCGCCCTGTTCTCATCTGGCGCCCTTGGCGCGTTCCGGCGATCCGTGGCTGACCGCACAGAGGCGGTTGTAACTCAGAACCCCGGACTTTGGCGCGTGCCACTTCCGGAAGGTTTTGCATGTCTCTCGTTGACGACGACCGCTTCGTCATGCCCACTGACGCCCAGGACGAGACGGTCGACGCCGCTCTGGCCGACCTGACCGACGACACCACCGACTCGGCCGACGCCGACGCGGTCGCCACCGACTCGACCGAGGCCGCCGAGGCCGCGGAGCCCACCCTCACCTTCGGCGACCTCGGTCTGCCGGACGAGGTGGTCCGGGCGCTGGCCAAGCGCGGGGTGACCACCCCGTTCCCGATCCAGGCCGCCACCATCCCGGACGCGCTGGCCGGCAAGGACGTGCTCGGCCGCGGCCGCACCGGCTCCGGCAAGACCCTCAGCTTCGGCCTGCCGCTGCTGACCCGCCTCGCCGACGGCGAGCGCACCCGCGCCAAGCACCCGCGCGGCCTGATCCTGGTGCCGACCCGCGAGCTGGCCATGCAGGTGGCCGACGCGCTGGAGCCGTTCGGCTCGGTGCTGGGCATGCGGCTCAAGGTGGTCTGCGGCGGTACCTCGATGTCCAACCAGATCTACGCCCTGGAGCGCGGCGTGGACGTCCTGGTGGCCACCCCCGGCCGCCTGCGCGACCTGATCAACCGCGGCTCCGCCAAGCTGGACGACGTGCAGGTGGCGGTGCTCGACGAGGCCGACCAGATGGCCGACATGGGCTTCCTGCCCGAGGTCACCGAGATCCTCGACCAGGTGCCGGCCGGCGGCCAGCGGCTGCTCTTCTCGGCCACCCTCGAGAACGAGATCGACAGCCTGGTCAAGCGCTACCTGAACGCTCCGGTCACCCACGAGGTCGACCCGTCGGCCGGCGCGGTCACCACCATGACCCACCACATCCTTGTGGTGAAGCCGAAGGACAAGGCGCCGATCACCAACGCGATCGCCGCGCGCAAGGGCCGCACCATCATCTTCGTCCGCACCCAGATGGGCGCGGACCGGGTCGCCGAGCAGCTGATCGAGGCCGGCGTGAAGGCTGACGCGCTGCACGGCGGCATGACCCAGGGCGCCCGCACCCGGGTGCTGGGCGACTTCAAGGACGGCTACGTCAACGTCGTGGTGGCCACCGACGTGGCGGCCCGCGGCATCCACGTGGACGGCATCGACCTGGTGCTCAACGTGGACCCGGCCGGCGACCACAAGGACTACCTGCACCGCTCCGGCCGCACCGCCCGGGCCGGCCGCTCCGGCACCGTCGTCACCCTGGTGCTGCCGCACCAGCGCCGCGGCGTGTTCCGCCTGATGGAGGACGCGGGCGTGGACGCCTCGCGCCACATCCTGGACCACGCGTTCGACCCCGAGGTGGCCCGGATCACCGGCGCCCGCTCGCTGGTCGAGGTGCAGGCGGAGAGCGCCTCCGGCATCGCCGGTGCGGCCGAGCGCGAGGTGGCCGAGCTGGCCAAGACCCTGGAGCGGGCCCAGCGCCGCGCGACCGAGCTGCGCGAGGAGGCCGACCGACTGGCCGCCCGGGCCGCCCGCGAGCGGGCCGAGCTGGGCATCGAGGAGGAGGCCCCGGCGGCCGTCGCCGAGGGCGAGGCTCCGGCTGCGGAGACCGAGGTCCGCGAGGTCCGCGAGGACCGGGTGCCGGCCTACCGGGAGCTGCGCAACGAGCGCCCGGCGCGCGAGGAGCGCGGCGAGCGCGGCGAGCGCCGTCCGTACGGTGACCGTCCGGCCCGTTCGTTCGGTGACCGTGACCGGGACCGTGACAACCGTGGCTTCGGTGACCGTGACCGTGGCGAGCGCCGTTCGTTCGGTGACCGTCCGGCCCGTTCGTTCGGCGACCGGGACCGCGACAACCGCGGCTTCGGCGACCGTGACCGCACCGAGCGTCCGGCCCGTTCGTTCGGCGACCGTGACCGGGACCGTGACAACCGTGGCTTCGGTGACCGTGACCGTGGCGAGCGCCGTTCGTTCGGTGACCGTCCGGCCCGTTCGTTCGGCGAC
>NZ_JBHYKG010000071.1:0-348 GCF_042741245.1 Kitasatospora sp. NPDC058965 | reverse complement strand
ACCGGGACCGTGACAACCGCGGCTTCGGCGACCGTGACCGCACCGAGCGTCCGGCCCGTTCGTTCGGCGACCGCCCGGCCCGCTCCTACGGCGAGCGGTCCTCCTTCGGTGAGCGTTCGTTCGGCGACCGGGACAACCGCGGCGGCGGCGCCAGCAGCCGTCCGTTCGCCCGTCGCGACGACCACCGCTCCGGCGGCCGTCCGCAGGGCGGTTCCTCCTACGGTGACCGCGGCGGCCGTTCGTTCGGCGACCGGGACAACCGCGGCGGCAGCTTCAACGGCGGCGACCGCAAGCCGCGCTGGAAGAACTGACGCGTAGCTGATCCGCAGGGCCCGACCACGTGGTGGT